>CANGQE010000188.1 GCA_947455845.1 Rickettsiales bacterium | reverse complement strand
TAGTAGAGAAGTTAGCAATTAACAATTATCAATTAACAGTTGTGGTTCTTAGCCAAGGAGCCCCTAACTGTTAATTGATAATTGTTAATTGTTAATTTGTTAATTTTAAAATTTTTATGACAACCACCCTTACTCTCAATATCGAAAAAAACGGTGTAGCAAATTTAATTTTTGATTTGCCTAACGAAAAAATTAACAAGCTTTCCGCGGATGTTTTAGCAGAGTTGGAAAAAGCCTTAAACGTGATTGACGGCAATAAGGGAATTCGGGTCTTAGTCATTACCAGTCACAAGGATGATATTTTTATTGCTGGTGCTGATATCAATGAGATCAAGGATATTACTACTCCTGAAGATGCTTTGGAAAAGGTTTCTCGTGGTCAAAATATTTTAACCAAAATTGCTCAGTTAAAAATTCCTACAATCGCCGTAATTGACGGAGCTTGTTTAGGTGGTGGTTTGGAATTGGCTTTAGCTTGTAAATATAGGGTGGCAATTGCCAATCCAAAAACTTCTTTAGGTCTACCTGAAGTTAATCTGGGAATCATTCCCGGTTTTGGCGGAACTCAGCGTTTACCGCAGTTAGTTGGCTTACAAGAATCGCTAAAAATTATTCTTACCGGTAAACCGGTAGATGCCAATAAAGCCTTTAAAATAGGGCTTGTTGACGATATTATTCGCGAAGAATTTTTAACGGAAAAGCTGGGGCATTTTGTTACGGAAATTTTAAAAAATGGTGAACAAAACTGCTATTTGCAAAGAAGAGCTGAGGGAAAAAGTAAGCGCTTTTTTTTCGAAAAGTTGTTGCTGGGGAAATATATAATTTTTTATGTCGCCAGAAAAGATTTATATGAAAAAACCAAGGGCCAATATCCGGCGCCATTCTATGCTTTAGAAGTGATCAAAAGAACTTACGGCAAAACTTACGGTACGCGCGGATATAAAACCGAGCTTGAGGCATTTTGTGAATTAGCAGTTGGTGATATTTCTAAAAATTTAATTGAAATTTTCTTCACTTCCGAAGCCTTAAAAAAAGATTCGGGAATTGAAAATAGCATTGCGGCAACTGATGTAAAAAATGCGGCCTTACTTGGTGCCGGTGTGATGGGAGGAGGAATCGCATGGTTATTTGCCAATAACAACATCAATATTCGTATCAAAGATATTACCCAGAATGCTATTGCTCTAGGTTACAATCAAATTGTTAAGGTTTTTAATCAGCTGAAGAAAATTAGAAAAATTACTCCTGAACAAGCCAATATTAAAATTTCAAATGTAAGCGCCGGTCTTGACTTTACCGGTTTTGATACAGCTCAAGTTGTGATTGAAGCGGTTGTTGAAAACATGGCGGTGAAGAAAAGAATTTTGGCTGAGGCTGAATCTTATGTAAGTGCTGATGCAATTATTGCTTCCAACACCTCATCACTTTCAATTTCTGAAATGGCCCATTCTTTGCAAAATCCTGAGCGTTTTGTCGGAATGCATTTTTTCAATCCCGTAAATCGTATGCCTTTGGTTGAAGTGATTCGCGGTGAAAAAACTTCTGATCAAGCTATTTCCACGATCGTTAAGCTTTCCAAAAAATTAGGAAAAACTCCGATCGTTGTAAAAGATGTAGCGGGATTTTTAGTGAATCGTATTCTTCTGCCTTACATGAATGAAGCCGCATATTTATTGCAAGAGGGCGCTGAAATAAAGCATGTTGATACTTTAATCGAAAAATTTGGCATGCCGATGGGGCCATTTATTTTGGCTGACGTGGTAGGAATTGATGTCGGTGTTAAAGTTGCGCATTCTCTATTCGAGTCTTACGGAGAAAGGATGCGCGTTGCGACTATACTTGATGAAATCTACAATAATCACAAAGAATTATTGGGTAAGAAAGTGGGTAAAGGATTTTATATTCACTCCAATAACCAAGTGAATCGTCAGATTGACGGTATTTTATCTGAAGTAAGAAAGGCTAAAGATATTCATCAAATCTATATTCACGATACGGAAATTCTTGATCGTTGTATTTTAACTATGGTCAATGAAGCAGCAAAATGCTTGGAAGAAAATGTGGTTAAAAATGCCCGCTACCTTGACATGGCGATGATTATGGGGACAGGTTTCCCTGCTTTCCGTGGTGGAGTTTTACGTTACGCTGATTCGCTTGGAATTGATAAGGTGGTGGCGAGATTACAAGAGTTTAATAAAAAACATGGAGCGCGTTTTGAGGTGTCGAAATTGTTGCTAGAGATGGCGCAGAAAGGGCAGAAGTTTTATTAAAACAATTAGGCAGTTAACAATTATCAATTAACAGTGAGATGCGTTCCTAACTGTTAATTGATAATTGTTAACTGCTAATTGAATTGCTAATTGTTAAATGAAAATCATCGGCATCGATCCCGGACTTACCAAAACAGGTGTCGGAATTATTGAAGTAAAAAATAATACCCTCTCTTTTATTGCCGCAAGAACCATCTATTCCAAACCTGCTGATCCCTTTGCCACAAGGCTAAATCACTTCTACACTGAACTTACCGAAATCATCAAAATCTACCAACCTGACGAAGCTGCAATCGAAGAAACTTTTGTAAATAAAAACCCCACCTCATCCTTAAAACTTGGTCACGCCCGCGGGGCTTTAATTTTAACTTTAAGTCTGTGCGATTTAAAAGTAGCGGAATATTCGGCGACAGCAGTGAAGAAAGCTATTGTCGGAGTAGGGCGTGCAGAAAAAGAGCAGGTGCAAATGATGGTGAAGATTTTACTGCCGAAAGCAGATTTTAAAACTGAAGATGAAGCAGATGCGCTGGCGGTGGCGATTTGCCACAATAATCATGGTAGGTTTTTTAGGAAGTAGAATGAAGGCATATGCCAAACTAAAAATCTATTAATCGCATTAACTTCGTCTTTTTGGTAAAAATTAAAACCAAGGCATAATTAAAAAAATGGGGGGCTAAAAACCCACTTTTCGCCCCCAGTTTTAAGGCTTTCCAAGTTTTTTCTATTCTCTACGAATAGAAACCTCTAAATTTCAGTCAAAAAACATGACTAAAAACTTGTCCAAAATGTCGCCTAAT
>CANGQE010000187.1 GCA_947455845.1 Rickettsiales bacterium | reverse complement strand
TCGTGAAGACGGGGTGACAATGTTGGAAGTACGTTCTCTAAACTTGTCACCCCGTCTTCACGACTTAGGTCTAGTCAACGCGGTAATGAATACTTGTTTCGGAAAATTAGCGCCAATCTAAACTACGTTGGCACCAGAGATAATATCGATCAGCTCTTTAGTAATATTGGCTTGACGTGTACGGTTATAAACTAGGGTCAGATTCTTAATCATCTTGCCCGCATTATTACTTGCCGCTTCCATTGCTGCCATTCTAGCCCCTTGTTCAGAAGCACTATTTTCCAGCAATTCATTGTAAATTTGCATGGCTAAATTTTTTGGCAGAAGTTGCGAAAGAACCTCTTCTTCATTTGGCTCGTAACTTATTGGTGACTCGAGGTCAGCCTTGCTGGCATCAAAACTAATTGGAGCCGGAATTATTTGTTTAAAAACTTGTTCTTGCACAATGGCAGATTTGAATTTGCTGTAAATCACTTCGCAAACGTCAAATTGATTTTGGTTGAAAAGTTCAACAAATTTTTCTGACAAATCTTGTGCAACTTTATGGTCAATCGTGCTTTTGAAAACACCGAAAGAATTATCAATGATTTGCTTGCCGTAGGTTGATTTTAACTGCTCGTAAGCCTTTCTACCAATGCAAAAAATCTTCACTTCGCGACCTTGAGAGGCCAAAGTATTAATGTGATGTTTGGCAAATTTTACAGTAGCACTATTTAATCCGCCGCAAAGGCCGCGATCAGAAGAAATAACAATAACTAAGTGAGTTTCTTTTTTACCTTTTCCGGTAAGAAGAGGAAATTTCTCACTTAAATTGCCACGCACCGCAATGTTTGAAGCAAGATTAGAAATCATCTCAGAAATCTTGTCAGCATAAGGACGTGAAGACTCCACCAAATACTTAGCTTTTTTCAAACGCGAAGCCGCCACCATTTTCATGGCTTTGGTCATTTTTTGCGTCGATTTTACCGACTTAATTCTGGTTTTAAGAGTTTTTAAATTCGCCATTAGACGCGCTACTCCTGCTTATTTTTTATCGTGAGCTAATCTGTCGGAAAGACCGGCATGATCAAGGCTTGCTGCTGGAGCATGATTCAAAAAAATCTCTAGGAATTCTTCGATCACTTTTTTCAAAGCAGCTTCGTTGCTGTCAGAGATTTTTTGCTCTTGTTTAATTGAAGCTAAAATTTCCGGATGAGACGAATGAAGTTTGCGTAAAAATTCTTTTTCAAATTTCACAACTTCTTTGGCCGGAACTTTGTCCAAGTAACCTTTTACACCAACGTAAATCGAAGCAACTTGCTCTTCGAATCCCATTGGAGAATATTGATTTTGCTTCAAAAGTTCAGTTAATTTACGACCTTTATCCAACAACTTTTGGGTTGCGGCGTCTAAGTCAGAACCAAATTGAGCGAAAGCTTCAAGTTCACGGAATTGCGCCAAGTCAAGCTTGATGGTTCCGGCAACTTGTTTCATTGCTTTAGTTTGAGCAGCAGATCCTACGCGTGATACTGAAAGACCAACGTTTACCGCCGGTTTAATACCTTTGTAGAAAAGTTCAGTTTCCAAGAAAATTTGTCCGTCAGTGATCGAAATCACGTTAGTCGGAATGTAAGCCGAAACGTCCCCAGCCTGAGTTTCAATAATCGGAAGTGCAGTCAAAGACCCACCACCCATTGCATCAGACATTTTAGCAGCGCGCTCTAGCAAACGTGAGTGAACGTAGAAAACGTCCCCAGGGTAAGCTTCGCGTCCTGGTGGACGACGTAGTAGAAGTGACATCTCACGGTAAGAAACCGCGTGTTTACTTAAATCATCATAAGCCACCAAAGCGTGCATACCGTTATCGCGGAAGAATTCACCAATAGTGCAACCGGTGTAAGGAGCAAAAAATTGTAGTGCTGCCGCTTCTGAAGCAGTTGCAGAAACTACAACTGAATATTTCATCGCGCCGGCATCTTCCAAAGTTTTAACAATTTGAGCTACAGTTGAACGTTTTTGACCGATGGCAACATAAATACAGTAAAGTTTTTTCTTCTCGTCGCCTTCTTCGTGAGCCTTGGCTTGATTGATGAAAGTATCAAGAACGATGGCAGTTTTACCAGTTTGACGGTCGCCAATAATAAGTTCACGTTGTCCACGTCCGATTGGGATCAAGCTGTCAATTGCTTTAATACCGGTTTGCATCGGCTCAGAAACTGATTGGCGAGCAATAATTCCGGGAGCTTTAATTTCTACACGACGCATTTCCACATTTTGCAAAGCGCCTTTGCCGTCGATTGGATTTCCTAAAGCGTCAACTACGCGACCTAGCAAACCTTTGCCGACTGGAACTTCAACAATTTTACCAGTTCTTTTTACGTTAGAGCCTTCTTTAACTTTTTGGGCATCACCGAAAATTACGATACCAACATTGTCAGTTTCAAGGTTAAGCGCCATACCTTTTACGCCTGAGTCAAACTCAACCAGTTCACCCGCTTGAACATTATCAAGACCGTAAACTTTAGCGATACCATCACCAACTTTTACTACTTCACCAACTTCTTTAAGTTCGGCAGAAGTACGAAAGTTTTCGATTCTTTTTTGTAAAATACTGGAAAATTCTTCAACTCTAAATTCCATGACTGTGTTTAATTAATTATTAAGATTGAAAATTAGTTAACGGCCGCAAGGCATTCTTTACCTATGCTAGCAAGCTGATTTTGTAGACTGGCATCGATAATTTCAGAGCCGATTTTTACTTGAAATCCACCGAGAATTTTTTCTTTAACAGTTTCTTTAATGGCAATTATTTTGCCCGGATATTTCTTTTCGATCAGAACTTTAAGGCGATCGATTTGCGCTTTTTCTGCTTTAACAGCAACTATAACTTCTACTTCTAGAATATTTTTTTGCTGTTTCACAATACGAGAAAATTCTTCGTAAATTTCTGGAAACAAATTCAATCTTCTATTGCGAACTATTGAGGCAAAGAAATTAGAAGTTAAAGCGCCTAGACCAAATTTCTGCGTCACTTCTTCAATGATTTTTACTAAATCATTTTTAGCGATGACAGGATTTTTCAGCTCAT
>CANGQE010000186.1 GCA_947455845.1 Rickettsiales bacterium | reverse complement strand
TTCTGAATCACATCCGCAAACTGTTGAGGCTCAAAAAACTAAAGAATTTTTTGATCCAAATTTTATTCCGACTGCTGGAGATATTTTTACTAAAAATTTGTCGACTTAGAAGTTGTTAGTTTGGAGGGTGGGTTCTTCAGTGCCGACTTTGTAGATCGTTGTCGCGGGATTCACTTAATCAATTCCAGAGTCATAGATGGCGGCGCTGAACTCAAGAAATCTGATGAAAAACCAACTTGCCGCTAATAAGAATTCTCAAGATACATCATTTCGGAGAAACTCGGGCGGCGGCGGATTACGGTGAATCTATCACCATCCACCAAAACTTCAGGAATCATCGGGCGGCAATTATATTCGTTGGACATTGACGAGCCGTAGGCACCAGCAGAACAAAAAACCAATAAATCATCCGATTTCGGATCAGCTAAATCGCGAGCTTGAGCCAGAATATCGGTGCTTTCGCAAACTGGCCCAGCCAAATCAAAAGTAGCTTTAGCACCAATCTTTTTTACTACCGGCAAGACTTCGTGATAAGATCCATAAAGTCCGGGGCGCATTAAATCATTCATCGCCGCGTCAATAATGACAAAATTTTTGACATCAGTTTCTTTTAAGAAAATCACTTTGGTTGCAAGCAAACCAACACTACCAACCATTGCCCTACCGGGAGCAATCGTTACTTTAACATTAAGTCCGGCAATCATTTCTTTAATTAGTTTGGCGTAATCATTAAGCAAAAGCGTATTTTCATTTTTGTACAAAATGCCAATGCCGCCACCAAAATCGAGGGCGGAGATTTTGTGGCCATTTTGTTGTAATTTTTGGCAAAGTTCACGCAGCTTTTGAAAAGCTAGTTTGAAGGGTTCAATTGAAGTAATTTGCGAACCGATATGGGTCGAGATGCCGTAAATCTCAAGGTTGGGTAGCTTTGCAGCTTGCGCATAAATTGCTTCCGCCTTTTCAATATCGACGCCAAATTTGTCGCCCTTTCTACCGGTGGAAATTTTATCGTGAGTTTTAGCGTCAACATTGGGATTTACGCGCAAAGAAAAGCGCGCTTTTTTACCAACGAGACCAGCAACTTCATTAAGCAAAAACATCTCGGCAATTGACTCCACCGAAAATTCATCAACCCCATTTTGCAAAGCATATTTCATCTCTTCGCGAGTTTTGCCAACTCCAGCAAAAACGATTTTTTTTGAATCAACTTTTGCTTCCAGACCACGAAAAATTTCTCCCGCTGAAACCGCATCAATTCCGGCTCCAAGACCAGAAAGAATTTTTACCAAATGAATATTGAAGTTAGCTTTAATGGCGTAACAAATTTTGTAATCAGTAATGCCGGCATGAGCAAATGCATCGACAAAATTCTGAAAATTCTCCACCAAAGATTTTTTAGAATAGCAATAAAATGGCGTACCAACCGAAGCCGCAATCTCCGCAACCGCAACATTTTCCACAAACAACTCGTCGTGATTTTTCTGATTTTTGTAGGAGAGGTATTTCATAAAATTCTGGGATTAAAAGCCTCCTTTGAAAAAGGAGGTGGATGATCGCGCTAGCGATCAGACGGAGGATTTAAATTACACAAGTTGAATGCAAATCCTCCGGCGCTAAGCGCAACCTCCTTTTGCAAAGGAGGCTAGCCTCGTTATTAACTCTCGTAAGTCGAATACATGTAAGGCGTAACCGAATCAAACTCAGCGGCGCAAGAATCTACGCGTTTGTAAATTGGGTTAACTCCTAACTCGCATCTAATTTCGCGCACTTCTTTTTCAGTTAAGCCGACTAATTTTGCCAAGCGTTTGTCAGAAAAACCCATGCGTTTTAGGCTTAGGAAATCTTCACGATTTTTTGGCAGACCTTCTTTTCTAACTTTTGCCTCAACCACAATCACTGAATAAATTTGTTCCAAAAACCACGGATCGTAGTGGGTGATTTGGTTAATTTCTGTTTGCGACATTCCTTCACGCATTGCTTGGGCAATCAATAGTAATCTATTTGGAGCAGAAATTTTTAATTTCTCGGTAATAATTTTTACGCGAGTTTCAGGATCTTCTGAGGCAATAAAAATTTCATCCAAACCACTTAAATTTCCTTCCAAAGAACGAAGTGCTTTTTGGAAACTTTCAATGAATGAACGCCCGATTCCCATGACTTCGCCAACTGATTTCATTGAGCTGGAAAGTACGTTGTCGCTACCTTTAAATTTCTCAAAAGTGAATTTCGGGATTTTGGTAATTACGTAATCGATTGTCGGTTCAAATGAGGCCGGAGTTGCGCCGCCGGTAATGTCATTTTTAATTTCATCAAGAGTGTAACCAACCGCTAATTTAGCGGCTACTTTAGCAATTGGGAATCCTGTTGCTTTCGAAGCAAGAGCCGAAGACCTAGAAACACGTGGGTTCATCTCAATGATCGTCATGCGACCGTCAGCAGGGTTTACGGCAAATTGCACGTTCGAACCACCCGTCTCCACACCGATTTCACGCAACACCGCAATTGAAGCGTTACGCATGCGTTGATATTCTTTGTCGGTTAAAGTTAGAGCTGGCGCAACGGTGATTGAATCACCCGTATGCACACCCATCGGATCAACATTTTCAATCGAGCAAATAATAATTACATTGTCATTTTTGTCGCGCACCACTTCCATTTCGTACTCTTTCCAGCCGATGATTGACTCATCAACCAACACTTCGTGAGTTGGCGAAATTGCCAAACCATATTCAATAATTTGGCAATATTCTTCTTGCGTGTAAGCCACACCACCACCGGCTCCACCCATGGTGAAAGACGGACGAATAATTGCAGGCAAGCCCACTTTTTTTAGAGCTTCCATTGCTTCTTCCATTGTGTGGACAATGGCGTTTTTTGGGGTTTCAAGACCAATTTTTTCCATTGCTTTTTGGAAGAGTGAGCGATCTTCAGCTTTTTTAATGGCATCAATTGAAGCACCAATCATCTCAACATTATATTTTGCCAGCACGCCTTTTTTAGCGAGTTCAATGGCACAATTTAATGCAGTTTGTCCACCTACTGTCGGCAAAACTGCGTCAGGTCTTTCTTTA
>CANGQE010000185.1 GCA_947455845.1 Rickettsiales bacterium | reverse complement strand
AGCCCAATTTTTCAACTCTTAAGGTTGATAAAAAGGGTGCGCTATTATTGGCAAAGATTTTGGCTAGTAAAGTTCTGGGAGATGATTCGGTTTTGACTACAGTAATAAAATTCTTTGAAAAAGAAGGTTTTAAAATTTTACGAATTGATGAGTTGCTTGATTGTGTGGTCTCTACCAAATCAACTCTGACTAAGATCCAGCCTGACAAAGAAAACCTTGAAGATATTGCCTTGGGTGTGAAGGCAATAAAATCTTTTTCCGAGTTTGATGTTGGACAATCTTTGGTGATTGCCCAAAAACAGATTATTGCCGTTGAGGCTTTGGAAGGTACGGATGCAATGATTAAAAGATGTGGCGGCTTTAATGTTGATTACAAGAAAAAAGCAGTTTTGCTAAAAATGAAAAAACGTGGACAAAGCATGAAAGCTGATTTGCCGACGATTGGAGTTGCGACGATTGAAAATTGCTTTGAGTCTGGAATTGCGGGGATCGCGATTCAGGCTAATTCGACTTTGGTTTTGGAGAGGGATGAGGTGGTGAAAAAGGCGGATGAGTTGGGGTTGTTTGTGACGGTGATTTAACAGTTAACAATTAGCAATTAACGGTTGGGAGTTTGTCATCCTGATCCAAATAAATACTCTGTCATCCTGAAACAAGTTCAGGATGACAAACTCTTTAATTTTCAGTAAAACAAATGAACCCAAAAACCCACCCCCATCCAGAACTATTAAAAAACCTGCCACCCGAAGTAAAAACCTTATTCAAAGTTTTTAACGATGAAATTCGCCTTGTTGGAGGTTCGGTGCGAGATTCATTGTTGAAGAATGAAGTAAAAGATTACGACTTTGCTACCACGTTTTTGCCGGAGCAAATAATTCAAATTCTTGAGAAAAATAAAATAAAAGCAGTGCCGACCGGAATTAAATTCGGCACTATTACCGCAGTTGTTAACCGCAAAAATTTTGAAATTACCACTTTGCGTAAAGATGCTGAAACCGACGGTCGCCATTGTCAGCCCGAATTTATTGATGATTATTTTTTTGATGCTGCCCGTCGCGACTTTACGATTAATGCTCTTTACCTCGATGAGGCAGGTTTTGTTTACGATTATTTTGACGGAATTACCGATTTAAAAAATCAGCAAGTGCGATTTATTGGAGATGCCCAAGAGCGGATTAAAGAAGATTTTCTTCGTATTTTGCGCTTTTTTAGGTTTAGTGGTAGATATGCTTCGAAGCTTGATCCTAAAGGTTTAGATGCTTGCGAGAATCAGAAAGAGAATATTAAAAAACTGTCGCGCGAAAGAGTAAGAGCGGAATTTTTGAAAATGATTTCTGGTACTGAAAAAGATAATTTAATCACGATTCTAAAAACTTTAAAAACTGCAAAAATTTCTGACGAAATATTTTCATCAGAGCTTGATATTTATGGTTTGGATCGTCTTTTCGAAATTGCAGAAAAGTTACAATTTTCAGCTAATTTAAATCTAAAAATCGCAACTTTATTTCTGCAAAAAAATCTCGATTTAAAAATATTTTTTACAGAAATTTGCGCCACCAATTTGGAGAAAAAATATTTTACATTCTTGTTGTTAAAAAATGATCAGGCCTTTGATCTACCAGCTTTAAAGAAGCTTTTGGCTTTCGAAGAAAAGTCTCTAATTCTTGATTTATATTTGTTTAGCTTGGTGAAAAATTCTGAGGAGATCAAACTTTCAGAAGTGCGAGAAAATATTAAATTTTTACAGGAATTTATTTTACCGAATTTTCCACTAACTAGTGCGGATTTAATGCAAATGGGATTTGCGGGAAGGGACTTAGGTGAGGCGATTCAGCGAACTAAAATGCTGTGGGTGGAAAGTGATTTTAAGATTGAAGGTGGTGAGTTATTGCGCTTGTTGTTAGAAAAATCAAAAATCTAGAATTTGTACCCCGCCCGCAACCATCCCGAGTTTGAAACGTAATCGCTGCGATATTCAAAGCCGTAATTAACGCTCAAAGTCACATCATTTTTTGTGTAAAAAGAAACTCCGGTACCAAGCATTAAAATACCTTGCGCCACTTTGGCGCCACTTGTGGCAAAGCTGGTATTTTGTCCAACAAAGGTGGTGGTGGACTTTTGTTTGTCTCCCGCAAAGTCATAACCGTAAGAGGCAGAGATTATTGGGCGTAGTTGTGTACCTTGTTTGGTGGTTAGTAACTGGCTTAACTCTGCGCCAAAGCGTCCTTCAAAAAAGTTAGTGCTGTCGGTTTTGACATTTAGGTCAAGCGTTCCGGCACCGCTTTCATTGTATGAGTTAACTTGGTTGGTAGCAGCAGTAACAACAAAGCTTGGAGTCAGTAAAATTTCATTGTTGAAGTGGTAATTTTTACCAAGCTCGGCGCGCACACTATACCCCATGCCGGTATAATTTGCTTTGGCACTAACATTAGCGACAGTGATGTAGCGATCAGAAGAATAGTTGTTAAGTACCAAACCAAGTGAGGTATTTAAGAAATAAGATTTAGCATCGTAGCCTGTGTAAATGCCGGCTTGGTAGGTTTCAATATCGGTGCTTTTGTAAGAGTTGCGAGCGCTAATGCTGGTTTTGGAATAGCCACTATTTACGCCTAAAATAAAATCAGCGGCTAATTTGGTATCGGCTCCAATCATTACGCCGCCGGAATTGGCATTGTAGCCGTCCGTGCTGCTGGTATTGCCTTGAGATATTTTTGAACCAAAGGTTTGAATCCAGATTGCCGATTTAGAAAAAGCATCGTTACCATTTAAAGTGACGAACATTGGGTAGGCTAATTTAGGATTATTCGCTACTTGCAAAGGTTGGTTAAAAAGATTTCCGGCAAAAGAAGTATCAATGATTGAGGGGTTAAAATTATTGTTTCTCACGGATTCTAAACGAGCAGAAATAATTCCAGAAGTGGTTGAAATATTGTTGAAGGCAACACGGTTGGTAGAATTGTCAACCTGCGCTGTGGTTGATGCAATTGCCTCTTCTTTTTGCGAATCGCTGTTCGAATTACTGCCCAAATAATTTTGCACCGTGGCTAAATTGCCATTGGTACTTGCCGCAGCAATGGCGTTGAAAGCGCTT
>CANGQE010000184.1 GCA_947455845.1 Rickettsiales bacterium | reverse complement strand
TGGTGAATTTGCTTTGAAAAAGTTCAGCGGCAATTCGCAACAGCTGCACACTTACAAAGCAACTCTGGAGCGCGTTGTCGACGGCGACACCATTCACATTACGCTTGATTTAGGATTCAAAATTCGTCACAGCGAAATTCTGCGACTGGCAAAAATCAATGCCGCTGAATCCGCTACTGCGGCTGGCGCAAAAGCCTTCACTGCTTTGAAAAAAATCCTCAAAGACGTCCCCTTCCTAATCGTCAAAACCAATAAAACTGACATTTACGGCCGCTACATTGCCGATGTTTTCTTCGCTGACAAAAATGAAACCGATCCGCAAAAAGTTGCTGACTCTGGGATTTATTTGAACCAACTTCTGCTAGATCGCGGGTTGGTAGAGCTCTATTAAATAAGGAATTCAGAGGATTTGTCACGCGGTCTACAACAAATATCGTGATTCTTATTTTAAGAATATTTCTAGTTCGAACTTCTAAGAATTAATTGAGATAAATTATGAGATTTTGTATTTATCTGATTGTGAATCTTTTTACAAATCGGAAACGCGATAGGGTTTCAGGGCTTACTTAAAAGCTCGCTGGTCGAGCGGAGTCGAGAACATTTAAAGGTTCCTGCAGTCCAACATTGAAACGAGGGAACAAACATTTTATCAATTTAATCAAGTTAATTTTATGGGTGGTGGAGCAAGTAGTGGTTATCAGAGTAGTTATGAGAGTCATTTTGAGCAGTCGCATAACAATCCTCTTTTGAAAGTGTTGACAAAGTATCCCGAATATCACTTACCCACTTTGAAGAAAGAAATTGAGAAAGTAATCAGAGATAATGGCGTGGATTGTTTAAATGAAGATGGCGCTTTTGGTTTATCACCGCTTTACTGCGCCGCCGATACGTACGATCATGAGTTGTTTCAGTTTTTAAAAAAGATGGGTGCAAACATTGATAGGGTTAGCTCTTACGATTATCTGGGTTATGGAGAGTGTAGCCTGTTGCATTTTGCAATGTTGGAGAAGAGGCCGAAGTTGGTTAAATTTTTGCTTGAAAATGGATGTGATATAAATCCTAGAGAGGAGGTCGACATTTGGATCAATTCCATTTCAAATGAAGAAGCAAAAAAAGAAATTCATGACTTAGTTGTAAGCAGGAGAGAGTGCGACGAAGAAGAGGCTAAAAAAAGAAACGGCAATGATACAAGCCATGTTACAAATCCAATACATAGTGGAGTAGCAGCGGCAATTGATAGCAGCGAAATATCTGTTGCTATTGATGATCCGAGAATGGTGATGAATCCACTTCGAAACGCGACAATTGCTTTGCAAGGTAAATCGGATCGTGGATCAAGTAGCAATGAATTGTAGGGTACCTCTAAAAAAGTAAAAGTGGTCAGGTTGATTATATTACATAAGGATTTTTTAATCTTCATATGTTGGCACTGTCGCAAATCAAAATTTTCTAAGAAATTTTTGATTTGCGACAGTGCCATGTCATATAATCAAACTGACCCCTTTCCATAAACTCATAAGCTTAAAATGCCTACAATTACAAAATTAGTTTCTCCTATCCGCGAGAATATAAGCCTATTATTTGAAAATCCTAATCAAACAGTAACGAGTAATTTCCACTATCACAACAGCGAACCCGTTGTTTTATCTACCATAAATTTATCGGCCACCCCCTTTGATAAAGCCGATTTAATAATACCTCTATACACCTTCGAAAATCTTGAAAATCAAATGCGCTTCGGAGAGGCCATTGAATCTATGGGTGTTGATGTGGATGATGATTTTCTGCGCATCACCGCCGATATTATTAATATTCTTAAAGACCCTAAATTAGTCGCAAAACATTTAAAAAATCTTGACGATAATCTGGGAAAGCAAATGAACTCAGCCGGCATTGAATATTCCGATAAGGATTTGCCGGAATATTTAATTGCCGGAAATCATCACTTTATTGCCGGCCCCCCTCCAAAAAATTACCTGCCTCGCAAGAAGGGTCGTTTGTTAGATCGGATATTATTGGAAGAGGAGATGAGGAGTGGCATTAATGAAGAGGGCTACACTGCAAAATTTGTCGGATTCGTCGATAAAGAAAAAGCCAATGATTTTGTCGCCGATGGCCATATTTTTGCTGAAGATGAGCATGTAGGAAATTTAATCCTGCACGGTAAATATTCGCACCGCCTGATTTTTGAAGTTATTAGGGACGCGGTTGAGACCGGTGATTTAGATTTAAAACTGCGATCAGGTAAAAAATTAAATCAAAAACAACTATTGGAATTTTTAACAAAAATTCCATTTCAGGGAGAAAAAGATTCTAATTTATGGCAGTTCATTATGGACAATAATTTTGACTTATATCGCCCCTACAATCCCCTTACTCCACCTCATGAAGATTTTACTTTTAGCTCGTTATCTCCGCTCACTGTAAAATCTTTAGTTACTTGCTTTGGTAAAGAATTAGATCTGCCCAATTTACAACATTACTTGCTAGACAGCCATTGGAAGCAGGGAATGCGCGCGGCATCTCAAATAAAATCATTACATCCCGAACTTAAAACAGCTTCTCTAGAGGATCTTTACACCTACCACATCAAAACTTTGTGCATCAATAATGAACAAGGTTTTTCTGAATGTCCTTACACTAGCACGGTAGAAGAAGGCGCTAAGTCAAAAAAATATCTAACTACTGAGCCAGAAGACTTCATTAAAAGAAAAAATACCAAACCGAATAAAGTGGGAAAATATTCTTCGTGGGATCAATTTCTACAAGCTCCGCCAAAACAAGCTGAAGAGAAATTATTACCTTTCGAAAAGCCTTCAACCAAACTCCAAAAGCCTTCACTTTTTAATAAATTTACCACTTACCTTGAATCGAGCTTGGTTAATAATGAAAAATCTGCGGCAGCGCTTCGAAAAAAACCCCCAACACATGTGCATGGAACCAACCATCGCTCACTTTTTCACAGCTTTGTAGTCCATCCTGAAATACCTCCTCACCCCACATCCCGCTTGCCTTCATAAGACTTTTTAACTATCTTTTTTTACCAGAAATCGAGTGGTCGTCCCTCATTTTCTGGCAAATAATTTTAGTAAAATTCAGAAAAAAGTCA
>CANGQE010000183.1 GCA_947455845.1 Rickettsiales bacterium | reverse complement strand
TTTACTAAAAATTTGTCGACTTAGAAGTTGTTAGTTTGGAGGGTGGGTTCTTCAGTGCCGACTAAGTTTGTAGTATTTAAATCACCCGTCTGATCGCTGCGTGATCATCCACCCTCTTTTGCAAAGAGGGCTTTTCCGTGTATTAAAATCACAGACAATAAAAAAGTCCGAGTTTCGCCTGTGGTTAAGGTAAAACTCGGACTCTTTTTATTTTTTACTAAAACTTAGCTTTACTGAATTTTAGCTCTAACCGCTTTAGTAGCATCAACCATTAGTTGAAGTGCTAATTTAGTTTCAGGCCAGTCGCGGGTTTTTAGGCCGCAGTCTGGGTTAACCCAGATTTGTTCTGGTTTCAAAACGTCTAAAGCTTTTTGTAGAAGTTTTTCCATTTCTTCTTGTTTAGGAACTCTTGGACTGTGGATGTCGTAAACGCCGGGTCCGATTTCGTTTGGATATTTGAAGTTGACGAATGCGTTTAGTAGTTCCATTTGAGAACGAGAGGTTTCAATTGAAATTACGTCGGCGTCCATGTCAGCGATTGCGGCAATGATGTCGTTGAACTCAGAGTAGCACATGTGAGTGTGAATTTGAGTGCGATCTTCAACACCTGATGCAGTGATTCTGAATGCTTCAACGGCCCATTTCAAATAGTCAGCCCATTTCGATTGACGGATTGGCAGACCTTCGCGTAGCGCCGCTTCGTCAATTTGGATGATTTTAATTCCGGCTTTTTCTAAATCAGAAACTTCGTCACGAATTGCGAAGGCAATTTGTAAAGCAGTGTCTTTTCTAGGTTGATCGTCGCGCACGAATGACCATTGCAAAATGGTGATTGGGCCCGTCAACATGCCTTTCATGATTTTTTGAGTTTGGCTTTGAGCGTATTTTGCCCATTCCACAGTCATTGCTTTTGGACGAGAAACGTCGCCGAAAATGACGGGAGGTTTTACACAACGTGAACCGTAGCTTTGTACCCAACCGTTTTTAGTGAAGAAGAATCCTTTCAACTGTTCGCCGAAATATTCAACCATGTCGTTTCTTTCGAATTCGCCGTGAACTAAAACGTCAAGGCCGATTTCTTCTTGGAAGCGGATGGTGCGAGTGGTTTCTTCTTGAACAAATTTTTCATATTCAGCAGCAGAAATAGTTCCGGCTTTGAAGTCGGCACGGAATTTTCTAACTTCTTTAGTTTGTGGGAATGAACCGATGGTTGTAGTTGGAAGTAATGGCAAATCGATGTAACCCAATTGGATTTTTTTACGAGCATCGAAGTTGCTTTTACGACTCATCAAAGATTCGTCGATTGCAGAAACTCTTTGTTTAACTGCATCATCGTGAATTCTTTTTGAAGATTTGCGAGCTTCAAGTGCGGCTTTGTTAGCATCAAGAGCAGATTTAACTTCTGACTCTTCGCCACCGGCAGCTTTAGCAATTACAGCAATTTCAGAAAGTTTTTGAGTAGCAAAAGACAACCAAGTTTTCAATTCGGCATCAAGTGCAGTTTCTGAAGCTAAATCAACAGGAGAGTGCACTAGAGAGCATGAAGGTGCAATAATTACGCGGGCAGCTCCTAATTTTTCTACGGCTTTCTTAGCTAGAGCAACTGAATTTTCTAAATTGTTGATCCAGATATTACGGCCGTCAATTAGTCCAAGAGACAAAGATTGGTCAGCTTTTACAAGATCCAAAGCTTCAGCAAATTGTTCTGGTGCGCGTACTAAGTCAACGTGAACTGATGCAGTTCCAAGGCTGAAAGCAAGTGCAGCATTGTCGTTCAAATTGTCGAAGTAAGTTGCCAAGTGAAGTTTGATTGAACCAGCAGCTTGTTTGATTTGAGCGTAAGCTTTTGAGTAAGATTTAACAGCGTCGCCAGATAAATCAGTTACTAAAAGTGGTTCGTCAATTTGTACGTTTTTAACACCAGCTTCTTGCAATTTTTTGAAAAGCTCAGTGTAGGCAACTAGTAAATTATCAAGCAAATCAAGTTTGTTTGAACCGTCAGTAGCTTTACCAAGAAGCAAGAAGCTTACTGGTCCGATAACTACAGGACGAGTTTCGATGCCAAGATTTTTAGCTTCTAAATATTCGTCAAAAATTTTGGTAGAAGAGATTTTGAATTGTTGGCCTTTTTTAAATTCAGCAACAATGTAGTGGTAGTTAGTGTCGAACCACTTAGTCATTTCCATTGCGGTAACGTCGATTCCATCGCGTTGTGCGCCACGAGCCATTGCGAAATAAAGATCTAAATCAACATTGCCACCAGCGAAATTGAAACGCTCAGGAACGGCGCCAAATAAAGCTAAAGAGTCAAGAATTTGATCGTAAAATGAAAAATCATTTGAAGGAATTGAAGCAATTCCGGCAGCTTTTTGAGTTTGCCAGTTTTTAGCTCTGATTTCAGCTGCGGCTTTTTGTAAGTCAGCAAGTGAAGAGGTTTTTTTCCAGTAACTTTCGACAGCTTTTTTAAGCTCGCGATTAGTGCCAATTCTAGGAAATCCTAGGTTTGCAGTCTGTAACATATTTTGTTTTAATTGAGATTGTGCAAGGCTTTGCAGACAATGGTAAAAGCGGCAGGCTTGCCTTGGGTTTTACTTAATGAATTTTTCTAAAAGAGAAAAAAATCCAACGATCGATCCAACAATTGCGGCGGTTTTTACGGTGAGTTTAAGTTCTAGTTCTTTTAGCTGTAATTCAAGATGTCTTCTTAGAGACGACTCCACCTCTTTTAGTTCTCTTCTTACCTCTTTTAGATCTTGTTTTGTAGCAAGACCATGTTCGACGTAATCGTTAAAAATTTCTACTTGTGCTTCAGCTTGTTGTTCAGTGAAGCCAGCTTCTTTTAAACGGTGAAGAATTTTAATGGGGTTATTGAAATAAATTCCGGTCATGGTGAGTGATTTCATAGAGTGGTTTTTGAGTTTGTTAATTGGTGAATTATCCAAAAGCGTGGGTAAAAATATTTTTCACAATTCTAAAAGCAAGATACGATTTGGGAGCTTGTTTTTTCTTGAGGTGAAACTTAGTTTTAAGTTTTTCGATTAAACTTTTGTAATTACTCTGAAATTATGAATATTCACAATACCGACTTGGTCATTATCGGCGCAGGTCCTGCAGGATTATTTTCTGTTTTTGAAGCGGGAAT
>CANGQE010000182.1 GCA_947455845.1 Rickettsiales bacterium | reverse complement strand
TAGGTAACCTTTACAGGGGTGAAAATTGTGTGAATTGAGTTTACAGCAAAAAAGGAGCCAAGATACTTTTTAGAAAAGTTCAATTAAGTTCAATTATGTTGTTCAAAGCACCCACTGTTAATTGCTAATTGTTAACTGTTAACCGTCCCCACCTTCTCAAATTGACCAAAAAAATTCACGCAGCTTGAATTTTACTTTCCTCGAAATAGCTTCCGCCGCCTTTCCATCTTTTCTCTAAATCAATAAATATTTAAAATGCCTAAAGAAGACCTCTTAACAATGAACGGAATTGTTGCCGAAGTTCTACCAAATACCATTTTTCGCGTCGAGTTAGAAAACGGCCACATCATTACTGCACATGCTTCCGGCAAGATCAGAAAGAATAAAATTAGAGTTTTAAAAGGTGACAAAGTTGAAGTTGAAATGACTACTTACGACCTCACCAAAGGCCGCATCGTTAGAAGAAACGTTTAATTGCCTACCTATTTAGACTTCACCATCTTGAAGCAAATTCAAGATGGCGAAAGCGCTGAGAAAGAAAAAATTTAAAATAAAAGTAATGAAAAATCTTTTAATCGTTGAATCTCCGGCCAAGGCTAAAACCATTGGCAAATATTTGGGTAAAGACTACGAAGTCGTGGCATCTTTCGGCCATATTCGTGACTTACCAAGTAAGGAAGGTTCGGTAGAAACTGCTAATGATTTTTTCATGCATTACGAGGTTTCTTCAAAATCGTTTAAGCATGTCAAAGACATTGTCGACAAAGCTAAACTTTGCAGCAAAATCATTCTAGCGCCCGATCCCGACCGTGAAGGAGAAGCAATTGCTTGGCACATTCTAGAAGTTCTAAAACAAAAAAAAGCTCTTAAAGCTACCACTAAAATTGAGCGGGTTGTCTTTAACGCAATTACTAAAAATTCGATTGTGGAAGCAATTAAAAATCCGCGCGCCATCGACATGGATTTGGTCAATGCCCAACAAGCTCGCCGCGCTTTAGATTATTTAGTTGGATTCACACTTTCTCCCGTTTTGTGGAGAAAACTTCCCGGTAGTAAGTCGGCAGGACGCGTTCAATCAGTAGCTCTCCGCCTAATTTGCGATCGCGAAGATGATATTGATGCTTTTAAAAGTGAAGAATATTGGGATGTTAAGCTTGATCTAAAAAACTCCAAAAATATCGATTTCCAAGCCTCTGTTGTAGAAATCGAAGGCAAAAAATTAGAAAGATTTTCCATCGTAAATGCCGACCAAGCCGCCGCCATTAAAAAGCTCCTTGAAAGCAAACAATACCAAGTTTTAAAAATTACCAAGAAGCAAGCTAAACGACGCTCTAATCCACCTTTTACCACTTCTTCAATGCAACAAGAAGCAGCGCGTAAATTAGGATTTTCTGCCAGCCGCACCATGATGACGGCACAACGCCTTTACGAAGGAATCGAAATTGACGGCGTGGCTCAAGGTTTAATCACTTACATGAGAACTGACTCTGTTGCTACAACTCCTGAAGCAATCAGCGCAGTTCGTGAAAAAATTAATGCTCTTTACGGCAAAGATTATCTACCTGACGCTCCCAATGTTTTTAAAAGCAAAGTTAAAAACGCTCAGGAGGCTCACGAGGCCATTCGTCCGACCGATTTCTCACTGACGCCAGACAAAGTAAAAAAATACCTCGATGAGTCGCAATTTGAGCTGTACGATTTGATTTGGAAAAGAATGTTAGCCTCCCAAATGTCTGACGTAATTTTTGACCAAGTTGTTGCTGACATCATTACGATTCCAAACTACGCCAAAGCACGTGCTACCGGTTCAACCATCAGATTTGACGGTTTCTACAAAGTTTACAAAGAAGATCGTGACGACAATGAAGTTGATGAAGATGATTCAAAGCAAAACCTGCCTGAGCTCAGCGAGAAAGAAGCTTTGGGATTGCTTGATGTAAAACCAGTTCAACATTTTACCGAGCCGCCACCAAGATATTCCGAAGCCAGTTTGGTTAAAAAAATGGAAGAGCTTGGAATTGGCCGCCCATCAACTTACGCTTCTATCATTTCAGTACTACAAGATCGCGGTTACGTAAAATTAGAGAAAAAAAGATTTTTCCCTGAAGAGCGCGGACGCATTGTAACTACCTTCCTCAAAGAATTTTTCGCCAAATATGTCGAGTTTGATTACACGGCGAATTTGGAAGATGAGTTGGATATTATTTCCAACGGCAAAATGGAGTGGAAAAGTTTCTTAAAGAAATTCTGGACTGATTTTAGTAAATCAACTTCCGAAGTAAGCGAGAAGCCATTTGGTGAAGTTTTAGAAGTTCTAAATCAAAAAGTCGGTGCTCATATTTTTGGCTTTGACGAAAAGGGCGAATTAAAAAATTCTTGCCCAACTTGCGCTAATGGAAAACTAGGTTTACGCCTTGGAAAATTTGGCGCTTTCGTTGGCTGCTCAAACTATCCTGAGTGCAAACACACCATGCAAATTTTTGAAAAAGATGGTGAAGAAGGTGAGGGCGGTAAAGAAAGAAAACCACAATTTGAGCCAAGAAGTTTAGGTAAAGATCCGAAAACAGGATTTGAAGTAATGGTTAAAATAGGACCTTACGGACCTTACTTAGAATTGATCGGAAGTGAATTAGAAGTTGCTGCACCTGAAGTAGTAAAAGAAGAAGAAAAGCCGGAGAAAAAAACAGCTAAAGGTAAAGCCAAAGTTGCTAAAAAGCCGGCTAAGCCAAAAAAGCCAAAAGTAAAAAAACCAAAAAGAATTTCGATTCCAAAAAATCTTGACCCGAATTTGATTGATTTGAAAGCCGCGGCCGATCTTCTTTCTTTACCTCGTGAAGTTGGAATTCACCCCGAAACCGGTCAAAAAATTGTCGCTAATATCGGACCATTTGGCCCTTATTTACTACATGACAAAGTTTTCTCTTCAGTGAAGGATGACAATATTTTAGAGATTGGCTTGAACCGCGCCGTTGACGTGATTGCAACTGCGGCTGAGAAAAGGGCATCATCGAATAAGAAAGGGTTTACTAGGAAAAAGAAAACTAAAGCTAAGAAGTAGTGTGGTAGGTAAATCTACCTCTACTTACAACCTCGCAACCCGCTGGTCGAGCGGAGTCGAGACCTACCTAAGTTTACGCTCAAT
>CANGQE010000181.1 GCA_947455845.1 Rickettsiales bacterium | reverse complement strand
TCTATTCGTAGAGAATAGAAAAAACTTGGAAAGCCTTAAAACTGGGGGCGAAAAGTGGGTTTTTAGCCCCCCATTTTTTTAATTATGCCGGAACTTATCTTTTGGATTTAAAAAAATCTTGCAGCAACTTTTTTGATTCTTCCTCTAAAATTCCCGAGTAAATTTCTGGTTGGTGAAAACATGATGAGCTAGAAAAAATCCTTGCACCATTTTCAACGGCACCAAATTTTATATCGGATGCAGCGTAATAAACTCGGCGGATTCTGGCTAAGGCAATGGCGGCGGCGCACAGGGCACAAGGCTCTAGCGTTTCATAAAGGTCGCAACCGTCACGTCTGGAAGAGCCTTTGTTTTTAGCCGCTTTGCGTAGGGTTAAAATTTCGGCATGGGCCGTAGGATCTTTTTTGGTCAAATTGCAATTGTGAGCGCTGGCAATGATTTTTCCATTCTCAACGATCACAGCTCCGACGGGAACCTCATCTTTTTTGAAGGCAATCTTAGCTTTGCGTAAAGCTAGCTCCATAAAGGTTTGTTTTGTTTTTTGAGGTGATGGAGAATTTGGTTTTTTCACAAGATTGTTTAAAAGGTGATTTCTAGATCTAGGCAAAGTAAGAGTGATAAAATTTGGCAAAATTTCCAATTTAAAGGCGTTATTCGAGCGGAGTCGAGACCATGTTAAAAAATAGGAGAGAAGCATCTAAATGGTCTCAACTCCGCTCGAACAAGGGGATCAGGAAGTGTGCTAAATTTACTGATTCTAATCTAGGTTATAACTTTTTTGCTTTGTGGAAAATTCTAAAAAAATTCTCAGTTGTTTGTTGGGCAACTTCATCGGTGCTTAAATTTTTTAACTGCGCAATAAATTCCACAACATATTTAGTAAAAGCAGGTTGGTTAGTTTTACCGCGATGAGGAATTGGTGCAAGATAAGGCGAGTCAGTTTCGACTAATAAAGATTCCAAGGGTAAAAATTTTACAATTTCTTGAAGCTCGGTAGCATTTTTAAAAGTGATGATTCCTGAAATTGAAATATAAATTCCCAAATCTAAGGCTTTTCTAGCCAACTCTTTGGAGCTAGAAAAGCAATGTAGAAGGGCAGGAAAGTCAGCATTTTTTTTCTCACTTTCTAGAATTTCCATCATGTCGAGGTCGGCATCGCGACTGTGAATTATTAAAGGTAAGTTAGTTTTCTGTGAGGCTCTGATATGCTCAACAAAACTTATTTTTTGGGCATCAATCGCAGATTTATCATGATAATAATCGAGTCCGGTTTCACCAATCCCGATAATTTTTTCATGAACGTGACAAAGTTTTATAATCTCGTCAGCATTGATTCTGGGCTGCTCCGCAACATTACAAGGATGAATTCCAACTGAGGCATAAATGAAATCATGAAGCTTGGTATAATCTAATATCTTATCAATTTCGGTAACGCGGGTGCAAATTGTTTGCAGGATTTTTACATTATTTTCTAGGCAGTTTTGTATAATGTCTTCGATCTTTAAACCTTTTTTCTCGATCAGATCAAGATGGCAGTGGGTGTCGACTATGTAGCTCATGTTAGGTGTGTTAATGTTGTCTGGTTATAGGGAAATTAATAATTATCAGGGAACAATTAACATTTTTTGAGAAAGCTACCAACTGTTAATTGATAATTGTTAACTGATAACTTCCTTCAAACGTTTCCTAATCTCACTCGAAGAAATATCAAAATTCTTAGTATGAAAAATTTTATATTGTGAAGCTGAGATAAATTTCCAAGAAACAGTTTTTTTAATTTTTTTTAGAAAGTTTTCACGGGAAAAAATGATAAAAGGTACTTGATGAATCAGTTTTTTAAAACCTTCCCATTGATGAAATTTTTCTAAATTATCTGCTCCCATCAGCCAAAAAAATTCAATATTTTTATAACGAGAGCGGAGCTCAGTAATTAAAATATTAGTGTAGATCTCGTCAAATTTCTTAACGTGAATTTTAGGACTTTGTTTAGTGAGAAGCTGGCATTTTTTAAGGCGATTCTCGTAACTTTCGTAAATAGATTTATCTTTAAAGGGATTCTGTGCGGTAGGAACCCACCAAACTTGATTAAGGCCAAGTTTTTTAATGGCCAAGTTGCTGATATAAATATGTCCTTGATGGGGAGGATTAAAACTGCCGCCCAATAATCCAACTTTCATTAGCCTAAAATAATTGCGCCTAAAATTAAAATTCCGATCCAAATATTATCTTTAAAAATTCGCAGGCAATTTTGCGAATTGGTGAAATCGCATTTTTTAATTTTGTTATTTAAAAGCAGGGCGGCGACAAGAATTGTTAAAAAGAATCCAGACTTAAAATTGCCTTGCCATCCCATAAGAATCAAAGATAGAAACATTCCAAGGCTAAGAGAGATCAGAATTTTTTTTGGGTTTTTTTGAAACTTTATGGCGGTGGATTTAACGCCAATTTGCAGATCATCTTCAATATCTTGGTAAGCGTAAATAGTATCGTAAATTACTGTCCAAATGATGCTGGCACAATAAAGAATTAATGTTTCGGGGTAGACTCGGTCAAGAAGGGCAAAGCTAGCCATGATGATTCCGAAATTAAAAGTTAGCCCTAAAAATACTTGCGGATAGTAGGTGATGCGCTTCATCAAGGGGTAGGTTATAACTAAGGCTAAAGCTGCGAAGCCGCTTAAAATTGTTTTTAAATTGAACTGGAGCAAAATTACTAATCCTAAAAGTAGCAATGAGGTTAATAAAATCAGGGCGTTACGACGGGAAATAGCTTTTGAGGCTAAGGGACGATTTCTAGTTCTGGTAACTTTTTCATCGAATTTCTGATCAAATAAATCATTAATTACACAGCCGGCAGAGCGCATTATTATTGATCCTATAAAGAAAAAGATAATTGCAGGTTGAATATCGGCAAGGCTGGATTCGGGAAGTTTTTTGAAGGCGAGAAAGATTCCAAATAAGCAAGGTAGGAATAGCAGCCAGATGCCGGTTGGTTGGTTGAGGCGAAGGAGTTTTAGGTAGTTGGTTAGTTGCATTTGAAGTTTTTGTAGGATTGAAATTTCTAATAGATCCTTTTTGTCATCATCCTTGATCACAAGCCGCTGGTCGAGCGGAGTCGAGACCTACCAAAGTTTATGTTCAATGTTTTAGC
>CANGQE010000180.1 GCA_947455845.1 Rickettsiales bacterium | reverse complement strand
AGGCATTACGCCGGCTTGAGCGTAAGTAACGGTAAATACAATATCTTCTTTTTTACCGCCGTAAAGCCAGATGGCATCGGATAAATTAGGAGCTCCTACTGATCTGTCGCCTTGTCCTTTAGCACCGTGACATGATACGCAATTAGCTTTGAAAATTGCTTCACCTTTTGGATTGCTTAGTGATTTATCGGTAAGAGACATTACATATTCAGCAACATTTTCTATTTCTTCTTTTTTCAAAACCTTATCTATACCAAAAGAAGGCATTTGGCTTAGGCGAGTAGTGTCGTGAGATGATCTAATGCCGAATTTAAGGGTTTGGTAAATATCGGTAATTTTGCCACCCCACAACCAATCATCGTCATTAAGATTAGGGAATCCTCTTGCACCTTGAGCTCCAGTACCATGGCAAGCGGCACAATTTTCTTTAAAAGCAGAGCGGCCGCCATTAATTGCGAATTCCATTAACTCAGGATCTTTTTGAATTTGTTTAAAATCCAATTGAGAAATTTTATTTAAAGAAACATCTCTAATCGCGGAAATTTCCTGTTGCGATTCAGCTAGTTGGGAAGCTGATGTCCATTTCAAAGAGCCTTTAGTGTTGCCACCAAAAATCGGCCAAGTTGGGTAAAAAATCCAATAAATAAAAGCCCAGATAGTACAAACAATCCAAACTATCAACCACCAGCGCGGGGCGGGAATATTATATTCGGAAATGCCGTCCCAACTGTGTCCGGTGGTTTCGGGAGTTTTCTTCCGATCTTTATTTTGCTGTGCAGTCATGTCTTTCTAGTCTTTATCCTTAAGAGGGATTTTTGAAAATTGTTCAAATCTTTTTTTGTTACTTTTTTTGAAGGTTACGTAAATCACGTAACAAAATACCAAAAAGAAAAAAATTGTAGCAATGGTTGGAGCGTAATGAATGAAAGTCGCCATCATTTTGTAACCTCCTATTTTTTGGGTACTGTTTCAAATTTGGCAAAATCAACAAAGCTTCCCAGTACCTGTAAATAGGAAACCAAGGCATCCATCTCAGAAACTCGATTTGGATTGCCGTCGAAATCGTGAACATTTACTTTGCCACCATAACGCTTTTGCAAGCCTTCAGCATCGCGATCATTAGCAGCTTGAACTACTGCGTCGGAAGTTGCATTTTGAATCATTTCGTCAGTGTAAGGTACGCCTAGTTTGCGCAACACTTCCATATCGTCAGCTATTCCGGAAATTTGTGCTTCACGTTGAGGTAAAAATTTATATCCGGGCATGACCGATTGAGGAACTACGTCACGCGGATTAATCAAATGCGCTACGTGCCATTGATCGGAATATTTGCCACCAACTCGTGCCAAATCTGGTCCGGTTCTTTTTGATCCCCATTGAAATGGAAAATCATACATGCTTTCTGCCGCTAGAGAATAGTGTCCGTAGCGTTCAACTTCGTCGCGTAAAACTCGCACTTGTTGAGAATGGCAACCGTAGCAGCCTTCACGTTTGTAAATTTTAGAACCCACCAATTCTAGTGGAGTGTAAGGTCGCATGCCTTCTACTTTTTCAATAGTGGTTTCCATGCGAAATAGCGGCGTAATTTCTACCAATCCGCCAATTGAAATAACGACTACGGTTAGGATTAAAAGTAGGATGGAGTTGCGCTCGATTTTATCGTGATGATGAAACATGAGAGGTAGTGAGAGTTATGAATTAGGAATTAGTGATATAATTAACAATTAGCAGTTAACAATTAACATTTGCACAATCTAACAACTGTTAATTGATAATTGATAAATGTTAATTTTTCATTTTAATCGTTTTGTAAAAATTATAAGCCATTACACATGCGCCGACTAGGAAGAATGTACCACCGAGGGCGCGGGTTAGGTAGAGTGGGTGTAAAGCGCTGACGCTTTCAATGAAGGAATATTGTAAGAAACCCATTTCGTCGTAAGATCTCCACATGAGCGCTTGCATGATTCCAGAAATCCACATTGAGCATATGTAAAGTACGATGCCGATAGTAGCGATCCAGAAGTGGGCCGATACTAGTTTGATTGAGTAAAGATCTTTCTTGCCCCATAAAACTGGAACCATGTGGTAAAGCGCGCCAAAGCTGATTAGAGCAACCCAACCTAAAGCACCCGAATGCACGTGAGCAATAGTCCAATCAGTGTAATGGGAAAGAGCGTTAACTGATCTAATCGCCATTAACGGACCTTCAAAAGTACTCATGCCATAAAAAGCAACTGCGGTAATTAAGAAGCGTAAGACGGGATCGTCACGAAGTTTGTTCCAAGCGCCGGAAAGAGTCATGATACCATTAATCATGCCACCCCAAGAAGGCATCCACAACATGATGGAGAAAGTCATTCCTAGAGTTTGTACCCAATCAGGTAGTGAAGTGTAATGCAAGTGGTGTGGTCCGGCCCAGATGTAAAGGAAGATCAAAGACCAGAAATGCAGAATTGAAAGTCGGTAAGAATAGACGGGGCGTTCGGCGCGTTTTGGGACGAAGTAATACATGATGCCGATAAAGCCGGCAGTGAGGAAAAATCCTACCGCATTGTGACCATACCACCATTGAATCATGGCGCTTTGAACTCCTCCAAAGATCGGATAACTTTGAGTGCTATCAAGGCGAATCGGAATTGAGAGATTATTCACAATGTGAAGGATGGCAACAGTAACGATGAAGCCGAGGTAAAACCAGTTGGCAACGTAGATGTGAGGCTCTTTACGATTTTTAAGTGTCATCAGGTAAACTATTAGGTAGCACACCCAAACAATTACTAGCCAGATGTCGGCATACCATTCCGGCTCGGCATATTCTTTGGCTTGGGTTACACCGCCAACATATCCGATAGCGGCCATTACGATGAAAATTTGGTAGCCCCAGAAAATAAATTTATGCAGATTCTGATGTCCCCAAAGTTTGGCCTGACAAGTACGTTGAACTACGAAGAAACTGGTTCCTAAAAGGACGTTGCCGCCGAAGGCGAAAATTACTGCTGAGGTGTGAAGCGGGCGAAGGCGACCGAAGCTGATCCATTCTAAATCAAGATTTAAAGCGGGAAAAGCTAGTTGGAAAGCAATAGTAACACCAACCGCAAATCCAACAAGACCCCAAAAAGTTGCGGCAATGGTGAAGAGCTTGATGATGTCGTAACTATATTT
>CANGQE010000179.1 GCA_947455845.1 Rickettsiales bacterium | reverse complement strand
GGTTGCCATGATCGCTGCTGCAATTTGCGGTCTGCTGGGATTTGCATATTTTTATAAAATACCCCAAGCTGAAACTATTTTTGTTGCCATGTCATTTGCAATTTTTCATCCGTTTCTGGTTGGTATTCTAGTTGCGGTAATAATGGTGGCAATTATGACTACATTGAACTCGCAGATAATTGTTTGCTGTGGTTTGCTTAGTGAAAATTTTTACCACCGCTTCATTCGTAAAAATGCTTCATCTCCAGAAATGTTACTAGTCACCAGATTGGGATTAGTTGTTATCGCCGCAATCGCCTTTGCCATGGCCTACGATAGTTCCTCCAATGTCTTGCGCTTAGTATCTCACGCTTGGGCTGGACTTGGTGCCGCGATTGGACCGGTAATTTTATTCGCACTTTTTTGGCAAAAAACTACCAAAAAAGCTGCAATCATTGGGATTGTTTCTGGTGCTTTAGGGGCAATAATTTTTAGCGAAATTCATCTATTTCCTTACGAAATTTTCCCTGCATTTTTACTTTCATCACTGTTGATTTTGGTGGTGAGCCTACTTGATAAAAAACAGATTCCGGCCTCTGTTGTAGATGATTTTGTTAAACTAAAGTCACAGTTAGCAATTAACAGTTGTCGAAGCCAATAACTGTTAATTGATAATTGTTAACTGATAACTGTTCACTGATTTTCCGCTGCTCTTCGTGCCAACTCATCTGCGATCTCATTAAAATGATTGCCGGCATGTCCTTTGACCCACACCCATTTGATTTGGTGTTTTGCTACTTCCGCATCTAGCTCTTGCCAGAAATCAATATTCTTAATTGGCTTTTTGTCAGCAGTGCGCCAGCCATTTTTTTTCCAGCCGAAAATCCATTTAGTAATGCCATCCAACACATATTTGCTGTCAGTGTAGATTGTTACTTCTGAAGTTTTTTTAAGAGTTTTTAGTGCTTCAATTACGGCGCGCATTTCCATGCGGTTATTGGTGCTTTCGCGCTCTTTGCCGGAAATTTCTTTGCGGTGACCTTTGTAAAGTAGGATCGCGCCCCAGCCGCCGCGACCAGGATTGCCTAAGCAAGCGCCGTCGGTGTAAATTTCAATTTCTGAGGTCATTGGTAAAAAATTTTAAGGTGATTAAAGAGGTTACGATTAATAAGCACAAGTTGCGCAGGAAGAGGGTGATTACTAAGATCGGCACTTGGCAAATCAAGGAGTAATAGTCGATGGAAAAGATAAAAAAAGTGGCGAGGAATAAAAAAGAAAAAGCTAATAAAAATAATATCGAGCGATTTTTTGCCAGCCAAATTGAGGCTATGGGAATTAACCAAATGAAGAATTGCGCCGACAAAACTCTTTGAAAGCTCAAAAATAGAAGAATTGTAATTAGAGTGATGTCGAGAAAATTTTCTTCGGAAATTTTAACTTCGCCGTTAATTCTTTTTTTCTGCAAAAGCTTTAAAAATAACCCGCAGAAAAAGCTGAGCAAAATTATATTTCCAAGATGCTTGAGAATTTTTCCAAAATAAGGATTAACCAAAATATCGTATCCGGTATAGATGAGGATGATGTTTGATTTCTGATTTGAAAGCAAATCAAACATCATTAGAAATGAGCTGTAAGTTGATTCAACTTGTACTCCGCGCTGATCGTGAAGCAGCATATTTTTTATGAAATTGTGCTGGCTGTAAATTTCTAAACTTAAAATTATTGCAGCTAAGCAAGAGATGAAAATGACTGAATTTAGTGTAATCTTGATTAGGGTTTTTTTGGTGCTGGGTGAAGAAAATGCCTTTAAAATTATTGCCGCAGGCATGTTGAAGGCCGGAACTATTTTGTAAAAAAAACCAACTATGCCATTAATAAAAAATTGTCTGGTTATTCGGGGATTTTTGGCCTGAAAAAACAGCAAAGAAGCAGCAAAAAATAGGGCTACGATAATATCGAGGCGGTGGTAAAGAATACGAAACAGTATTAACCCAAACAAGCTGTAAAGAACGGTCATGAAGGTTATTTCACGCTCATTCATTGAAAGGCGATTTTTGCAGTAAGCTTGGCAAATTTTTAAACAGCAAAAATCACAAAAAAACATCAGCATGGCAAAGCATAAGTAATAGGGAGTAAAATCGTTACTCTCTAAATATATGCCGGATAAATAAATTATGGCTAATGCTAGTGGCGGATATTCAAAGGTAAATTCTTGATAAGGAGTTGCTCCTTGATGCAAATTTATAAAGATGTTGAGGTAGAGCAGAACATCACTTAGGCAGGGAAAAGATAGGATGAGGGCAACTAATCTGGTTAGGATGAAAAAGAGAAAAGCAATTTCGCCGCCGTTAATTACCAGAGAGGTCTTGCGATTTTTGAATAGCTGCATTGATGGCTTGAGAGAAAATATTTTTAAGAGCTGAGTCTTTTTGTAAAATTTTTAAAGCGGCATCAGTTGTGCCATTTTTTGAGGTTACCGATTGGCGCAGTTCAGAAAAATCTTCTGGCGAAAATTCGGACATTAAAGCGCTGCCCAAAAATAATTTACTAACCAATTTTGAGGCGTCATTTTTTTTGATTCCTAGGCTAACTGCAATTTCGGCAAAAATTTCCTGAAGTAAAAAAATGTAAGCCGGTCCTGAGCCAAATATTGCGGTTGCCGCATCAAATAAATTCTCATTTTTAATTGCAAAAGCTGAGCCGAATTTATCAAAAATATTTTTTAAATTTTCCGCTTCTAACTTGGTAATATTTTTGTTGCAAAGATAGGGAAAGATGCCTTGAGAATATTGGATCGGCAAGTTAGGCATCGAGCGTACAATTTTGGCATCTTTACCAAAAATATCTTGGAGAAATTCAATCTTTTTGCCAGCAAGAATTGAGATGAAAATGGTGTTTTTATGAAATATTTTTTGCTCGGAAAAATTTGGCAAAATTGCCAGTGCATCTTGTGGTTTAATGGCAATAAAAACTAAATCAGCTTGGTAATTTTTAGGAAGGTCGGAGATGCTTTTAATGTAGTTAAATTCAGCAATTTCATTTTGATCCGACTTCTTCAAAACCGTAATTTGCTTGGCTTTGAAGGTACCTTCATCAACTAAATTGTGAGCCAAAATCGAACCCATTTTTCCGCAACCAAGGAAGAAAATTTTCATCAATTAACACCAATTATCAATTAACAATTATC
>CANGQE010000178.1 GCA_947455845.1 Rickettsiales bacterium | reverse complement strand
TTTTGATCTTTCGCTTTTTCTTCGTGATATTTTTTAAAAAAATTATCTACAATTTGCGCTTTTTTATCAAATTTCTTTGAATCATTTCCAAAATCTTCAAGGGTTAAAGATGCGACAAACGCTTCTTTTTCAGAGATTAGACGTTCTTGTATGGGAACGTATTTTGAATATCCGGGAATGGATTTGGCTTCAGAGAAAGATTTTTCTTCATCTTTAGTTGCTTTTCTAAAGCCATACTTGCTTCCAAGTCCTTGCACATCTCTATCTCTCTCATTGGATACGTAGCAACTTCCATCTGACGTAACGATTCCAACTCTTTTGACCAATCCTTGAAGGGTAAAAATTTGATCTTTAACGGGATTGGTTAAATCTTCTTCTGTGAAATAAGCCTTATTCGAAATTTCTATAGCTTGCGATACCATTCCCGACTCTCTGCCTTGAATTACTCCACTTACAAGATGATCGGTCATGTATTCGATGTAACGCTTGCAATCTATTCTTTCTATCAACTTATCGAGAGCATTATCCTCGCCATCACTTCCGAACCCATCAATATTTGGCGGATTGATGCCGTACTGTTTTGATATCGTAGCAATGTCATCAGGATAGTCTTTCGATATTTGGTCGCGATAGTCTTTTAATTCCTCTTCTGAATACTTTTCTGAACTAGTCAACAACTTCTTACGATCCAATCCCAGATCCTCAGGGGTATCGACTGGCATCTTAAAGTTAGCAATTTGATCGATGACTTCGTCAACAAGAAATTTTGCAAATTTTTCTGCGCCACTAGAATTTAAGGCATCTAATGGTGATTTTTCGTCAGTTCTTATAGAGTATTGATCATGTAGTTTTTGAGCTATTCTAGTCACGGTTTGTTGGCGCAAACCTTTTACCTCCTCACTTTCAGTGCTACCTTTATCTTTTGATTGAGCGAAGCCGGCAACGTTTCTATTGGCAGCTTCTTCCTTTGCTTGGTTGGCGAATTCAGCGATTGATAACAAAACACTTACTGCTTGTTTAGCGCCTGGAATTGGAATAGCTTCAGCGAGGCCTTTAGCGCTTGTTAAGGCTGCAGCAATTGCAGATTTTTTAGCTGTCGCATCGCCAGCCTCCACTGCTTCCGCAATCGTGAAACGCTTTTCAAAAGATTTAGAAACTACATCTGAGAAGTCTGATTTTTTAGCGACATCTTTTTCTGTGACTTGACGTTTGTTCTGAATTGCTTCTACAACGGAATTCTCTTTTTCTTTATCGTCGGCAAAAGTTTTGGCGGCGGTGATTAGGTCTTTAAGATCAACTTCTCCAGGTTTTACTGCGGTCGCAGCTTGAAATGCCTCTAAACTTTTATCTAATATTTTAGAGTAATTCTGACTACCTAAGTACTCATCATTTTGCCTTATAGCAGCTTTGAGAATAGACACTTCTTCTTCTTCTTTCGTAATATCTTCGGGCTTTCCACCGGAATATATTCCAAAAGTGACTAAGGTAAAAAATCTTTTTACAAGTGGTTTTTTTTTGCTTTTTAAGTCTAAGTCTTTTTGAGCAACTTCAAGTTTTTGATCTAATATTTTAGAGTTCTCGCCTCTTGAATTCTTACTACCTAAGTACTCATCATTTTGCCTTATAGTAGCTTTGAGACTAGATACCTCTTGTTTTTCTTTCGTAACATCTTCGCGCTTTCCACCGGAATATACTCCAAAAGTGACGAAGGTAAAAAATCTTTTTACAAGTGGTTTTTTTTTGTTTTTTAAGTCTAAGTCTTTTTGAGCAACTTCAAGTTTTGCTTTAAAAACTTCCTGAGCTTCCTTGGTATTGTTATCGTCAATGCTCTTGGCATTGTCTGAGGACACCTTCTTTGCGTTTTCAAAAACTTCATCAGAAAGACCTTCAACTGTTTTTGAAGAATCAGGCGAGGTTTGATTTTGTGGTTTTAGAAATTTTGTAAATGGCTGAATGCTTGCCGCAAAAGCTTTGGATATCGACCCTGCCATTAGGATGTTGGAAGTCATAAAACGGGCCGACATCGACCCAGGTAGAAACTTGCTAGTCGATACAGCCTCTACATCGTTGATTGGTGGTATGAAGTGGGTCGTTAAGGCATATAACGTAACTAATTTAGAGATTGAGTTATTCTGCATTTCAAGATCCGCGGAAGACGGCATCTTATCAAGTCGACCTAAATTTCTTTTTAAGGCATCGGTATGTTTAGCTATTTCTGCTGGACTTCCCCCATCTTGCTCTATCGCACTAATTGATTCGCAACTATCGATCATAAGCTGCGTTTGCGCAATTCTTGCAATTTTCATGGAGACGCAAAATCGCTCCTGCTCTTGAGCTAAATTTTCTAATAACTTTTGTGACTCTTCCGGAGTCTTGTTGCCGAAGTCGACTGCTTGACCACTTACGTCCTCTAGCCTTTTAAGCGAATCTTTCATCGATGACTCAAGGGCTTCTTCCGGATTTAAAGGTATTTTTTTTGAAGCGTCTTTTTGCTCTTCAATGACAGCGAGGGGAGCCCCTAGATTGGCAATCGCCTTATCCAATCCTGAAATCTCCTTATCAATAATACTAACGCCGAACTGCCTCGACAAATGAAGCATTTCACCCTTCAGCAATAACTTTAATTCTTCCTCAAGCTCTAATTTTTTATCTTTAGCGCTTTGTAATATCGCTACAGTATTTGGCTTTGATTCTCGGGTATTTTTAGACATGTTTATTGATTTTAAATTTATACTCCACGCTTTGCGCTCTGTCGCTTGGAATCGGGACGGGGACCTTCCTACAAAATTCTGTCCACAATATTCTCGTGCGTTTTTTACTTTTTAGGCGCTAACTGCTTTTTAAGTACAGCTGTTTTTGCAAATTTTAGCGCGATTCCAGGTTCTGTCGCATCTACTTGACTTCCCACTCAAATTCCCAAACCTGATTAAATCTCAACCTCAAATCTAACAAAATAATTCCAAAAAGATGCAGCCCCTAATCCACCCAAAATTCCTCAAACATTTCAAGGGGTTTTGTTCCTCACCAGAGGTGATTATGTGTAAGAAATCGACGCGTTGTTTACATTTTTTAGCTATCACACAAGGTTTGCGTGGTGGTGTTTTTGGACTTTTTGTCAAAATATTCCAGCAATTTTTCGTAAGGTGTTCTGCCGTCAATTCCCTTGTG
>CANGQE010000177.1 GCA_947455845.1 Rickettsiales bacterium | reverse complement strand
TCCTGCTACCATGCGTAAACATTGAGCGTAAACTTCTGGTAGGTCTCGACTCCGCTCGACCAGCGGACTTGTGGGATTGCGCAGTAAGAACATCAATTATTTTAATAACCAGTCACAACTATCATATTTTATGACTCAAAACTTCCGTATCGAATCCGATTCTTTTGGTGAAATTAAAGTTCCGGCAGATGCCTATTACGCCGCGCAAACTCAGCGCTCAGTACAAAACTTCCCGATCTGCAATGACAATCCCGGTCACAAAATGCCTAAGGAAGTTGTCAAAGCGATGTTGCTAGTTAAGAAAGCAGCGGCACTTACTAATAAAGATTTAATGGCATCTGACCCAACTTCTGATGAATTCAAAAAGTTCTCTCCTGATCTAGCCGATAAAATCGTTGACGCTGTTGACACAATCCTCGCCAAATTTGATTGGTTTTACGAAAATCATTTCCCTTTAGTAGTTTGGCAAACCGGCTCCGGTACTCAAACCAACATGAATACCAACGAAGTAATCGCTTCAGTTGCCAATGAAAAAGTAACAGGAAATAAAGGTGGCAAATCACCGGTTCATCCTAACGATCACGTTAATTTAGGACAAAGTTCAAATGACACTTTCCCTACCGCCATGCACGTTGCAGCAGTCCTTACCACTTACGAAAAATTACTGCCAACTTTAGTAAGATTTGCCAATGAACTTGGTAAAAAAGAAGCTGAATTTAACGATATTATTAAAATTGGTAGAACTCACACCCAAGATGCAACGCCAGTTACTCTTGGCCAAGAATTTTCAGCTTACAAAGTGCAAATCCAAACTGCGGCGGTCTTTATTTCACAGTCAATTTCTTACGTTGTGCATTTAGCGCAAGGTGGAACAGCGGTGGGAACGGGATTAAATTGCCACCCGAAATTCGCTAAAAATTTTGCTGAGAAAGTCACCGAAGTTTCAGGATTCAAATCAATTTATCAGACTCTTATAAACTTGGATTTAGGCCGCACTACTTTGGAAGATGGTGTGTGGAAAGTTAAAGATTCAAACTTGTTCAAACTAGGATTAGAGCATGGTGATGGCTTCTACACTAACAAAAATAAATTTTTTGCTTTGGCCTGTAATGACGAGTTGGTGAATTTTTCCGGTTCATTAAATTCTCTCGCAACTTCTTGCATGAAAATCGCTAATGACATTCGTTTCTTGGCTTCTGGGCCACGTTCAGGCCTAGGTGAAATATCTCTTCCTGAAAATGAACCCGGTTCATCAATCATGCCCGGAAAAGTTAATCCAACTCAATGTGAAGCTTTAACAATGATTGCCTGCCAAATTATGGGAAATCACGTAGCTGTAACTGTTGGTGGCTCAAATGGTCATTTCGAATTGAACGTTTTCCGTCCGATGATTATTCGCAACGTCATTGAGTCGATTAATTTATTATCTGACGGAATTAACAGTTTCATCGATCAATGTTTGGTTGGAATCGAAGCCAATCGCGAACGCATCACTCAATTGTTGGATCAATCCCTAATGTTGGTGACTGCACTAAACCCTTACATCGGATACGACAACGCCGCCAAAATTGCTAAGAAAGCTCACAAAGAAGGAACAACTTTGAAGGCTGCGGCGCTTGCGTCGGGATTGTTAACCGAAGCTCAATTTGACGAATGGGTTAACCCAAGAAACATGATTTAACACTCTGTTCTACCCCGTCATCCTAGACCAGAGGATGACGGCTATTTTAACCTCAATTTTTCTCACCATGAAAAGAGACCTAGTAACAAACGACCTTAATATTTTCGAAAAATTTAACATCCGCCGCAGCTTCGACGAGAAATCACAAAAGTGGTTTTTTTCGGTGGTGGATATTGTAGCGGCTTTGACCGAACAAAGTAATTTCCAGAAGGCGAGAAAATATTGGAATAAGCTTAAAGAGAGGCTGGTGGCGGAGGGAAGTCAGTTGGTGACAAATTGTCACCAACTGAAAATGCAGGCAAATGATGGTAAGTTTTACAATACCGATGTTGCCGATCTCGAAACCGTTTTCCGCCTAATCCAATCCGTTCCAAGCCCAAAAGCTGAACCAATCAAAATGTGGTTGGCAAGAGTTGGAAATGAGCGAATCCAAGAAATCTCTGATCCCGAAAAATCTTTAAATCGTGCACGCCAAAATTGGCAAAAGCACGGAAGAAGCGAGAAGTGGATTCAGCAACGAATGATGGGACAAGAGACTCGAAATAAGCTGACGGATTATTGGCAAGAAAGTGGTGTTAAGAAGGGTGACGAATTTGCAATTTTGACTAATATCATTCATCAAGAATGGAGTGATCTTACGGTTTCTGAGCACAAGAATTTGAAAGGTTTAAAATCTCAGAATTTACGTGACCACATGAGTGAAGCTGAGTTAATTTTTACAGCTTTAGCCGAACTTTCGACTCGTCAAATTGCTGAAAATTTACAATCTCAAGGCTTGGAAGAAAATAAAATTCCTGCTAAAAAAGGCGGAGAAATTGCTAAGAATGCCAGAGCTGCTCTTGAAGAAAAGACCGGTCGCAAGGTTGTCAGTGGTGACAATTTTTTAATTAAAAATTCAAAGAAAAATCTAAATTAATGTCACAAAATTTCGACATCACAATCATCGGTGGATCATTTGCGGGCATGACTACAGCTCTTGCATTAAGTAATGTTTCCACCGATCTCAAAATTGCCATTATTGAGAAGCAGGATATTCTGCAGGCGGATAGAAAGCGTGATGGTCGTGCTTACGCAATTTCGGCGGCGTCACTGCAATTATTTAAAGAAATCGGAATTTTTGACGAGACTCACAAACATGCCGGAAAAATTTCCGACATTAAAATTACTGATTACAAATCGTCATTCTTCCTTGATTTTATTGGTCGCCAAGTGGATGAGAAAAATGGTCAGTTAGGTGCGATTATTGAGAATTATCACATTCACAATGCATTGCGGGATCAGGTTTTAAAGTGTGACAACATTACGGTTTTTTCGCCGAATTTTTATGAAGCAATCGAGTTTGGAGAGGGGGAGCAGATTTCTAATGTTACTGTAAAAATCGACAACCAAACTACCATCCATTCTAAACTCCTCCTTGCCTGTGATGGCCGCTTTTCCAAGCTCCGCGACCTCTACCAAATTCACACCACCCAAAAAAAATACCACCAAACCACCATTGT
>CANGQE010000176.1 GCA_947455845.1 Rickettsiales bacterium | reverse complement strand
TTCCTAGGATATGAAACCATTAGCATTAAGACGAAAATTGCCGAAATAACCGAGAATTCTGCTGCTGATAGAAATGGCATCATCCTTGAAAAAACTCCATTCTACGCCACTTCCGGTGGTCAAAGAGGAGACGACGGAATAATATTTTTAGCTTCCGATAAATCTAAATTTGCTGTGATTAGCGAAACCAAAAAATTCGCCGGAAATTTATTTGTCCATTTTATCAACGGTGTTGATCAAAATTATAAGTTCAAAAAAGGCGATGAAGTTATCGCCGAAGTAAATCAAAAAACTCGTTTGGCTCGCGCCGCCAACCACTCTGCAACTCACTTGATGCACAAAGCTTTGAAAGAAGTTTTGGGAAATTCGATCTCACAAAAAGGCTCCAATGTTGACGCCGAATATTTCACTTTCGATTTCAATTTTAACCGCGCCATGACTGTGGAAGAAATTCAAAAAGTTGAAAATTTGGTCAATGCCAACATCGAACAATGTAACGAAGTAAACACTAACTTAATGGATTTAGAAGCTGCTCGCGAAAGTGGCGCCGAAGCTTTATTTGGTGAAAAATATGACGCTGAAGTTCGCGTGGTGAAAATGGGATCTTCAGTTGAACTTTGCGGTGGAACTCACGTTAAAATCACTTCTGAAATTGAAAAATTTAAAATTATTTCAGAAAAATCTGTCGCCTCGGGAATTAGAAGAGTTGAGGCTAGAAGTGGCTCGGGACTAAAAGAATATTTAGATGAGCAAAATGAAAAACTGAAAGTTTTAACCCTTGAGTTGCAGGAAAAAATCAACAAAAGAAATCAAGAAATTTCCAGCCTGAGCGGAGCTGAAGTAAAAGACACGCACACCAATGAAACTGATCCAAAAATTCTCGAAGAAATTCTCAAACAAAAAGACAAAGAAATTGAACGCCTCAAAAAGCAGATTTTATTTTCTAATTTAGACAATTTGAAATCGGAAAAAGTTGGTGAGGTAAATTTGGTCAGTCACCTTTTTGAAGATGTCGAAGCCAAAGATTTGCGCGACATTGTCAATGAAATCAAAACCAAAAAAGATTTTTCAACTTCCTGCATATTTGCCATTTTCGGCAGCAAGGATGACAAGGTTTCAGCCTGTATTTCTGTAAGCACCGACCTACTAGAAAAATTTGACTCTTCCAAATTAATTGCACCCGTTGTTGAAGCAATCGGTGGCAAAGGTGGCGGCGGCAAAAAAGATTTAGCGATGGGTGGTGGGATAAATAAAAGTGGCGTTACGCAAGCGCTTGAGATTTTGAAAAAAACAATAAACTAAAGTTTTACCGCGTGGACTAGACCCCGTCGTGAAGACGGGGTGACAAGTTGAAAGTTGGAAGTAAAAAACTCCTACATTGTCCTTCGGGCAACCTAAAGTTTGTCACCCCGTCTTCACGACGGGGTCTAGTCCACGAGTACAAACTTAAATTCTTAATTCCTAATTCTTACTTCTTAATTCCCCATGTCTCGCAAATATTTCGGCACTGACGGCATTCGCGGCACTGCCAATAAATTTCCCATGACCGCAGAAATCGCCCTTAAAGTTGGCATGGCTGTAGGCGCTAAATTTACTAATGGCGACCATCGTCATCGTGTTGTAATTGGTAAAGATACTCGCCTTTCCGGTTATGTTGTTGAACCCGCCCTCACCGCTGGTTTTGCTGCGGTCGGGATGGATGTGTTTTTGGTCGGACCGGTTCCAACCCCAGCAGTTTCAATGCTTACCAAGTCTTTACGAGCTGATATCGGAATCATGATTTCGGCCTCGCACAATCCTTACTACGACAATGGTATTAAAATTTTTAACGGCGATGGTCACAAATTAAGTGACCAATTAGAAGCCGAAATTGAAGCTTTGATTGATGGCGACATCACGCCTCACCTCGCCAAAGCTGATAATCTCGGACGAGTAAAAAGATTAGACGACGCCAAAGGTCGCTACATTGAATTTGTGAAAAATTCTTTTCCCAAAGATAAAAGTCTTACCGATTTAAAAATTGTCGTCGATTGCGCTAACGGCGCGTCTTACGCCATGGCGCCGACAATTTTTTGGGAATTAGGCGCTGAAGTAATTGAAATCGGCACCGAACCAAATGGTTACAATATTAACGAAAAATGCGGTTCCACTCATCCCGAAGCTTTACAAAAAATGGTTTTGGAAACTAAGGCCGATATTGGAATTGCTTTGGATGGCGATGCTGATCGTCTTTTAATCGTTGATGAAAAAGGTAAAATTGTCGACGGCGACAAAATCATCGCCTTGATTGCCGAAAAACTGCACAATGACGGCAACCTTAAAAAGGACACCGTAGTAATTACCCAAATGTCTAACTTGGCACTGGAAAACTACTTGAGTTACATCGGCGTTTCCACCATTCGCAGCCAAGTTGGAGACCGTTACGTTTTAGAAGAAATGCGCAAAAATGGCTGCAATTTTGGCGGCGAACAATCAGGACACATCGTGCTTTCTGACTACTCCACAACCGGAGATGGCTTAATTGCGGCACTACAAGTTTTATCCGCAATTTGCGAAACTAAACAGCCCGCCAGCAAAGTTTTAAATTTGTTCGAACTTTTCCCCCAAATTTTGAAAAACACTAAATTTGACAAAAGCAAAAAAAATCCCTTGGAAAACGAAGCGGTGTGGGAATTTATCCGCGAAAAAGAAAAAGAACTCGCCGACAACGGCCGAATTTTAGTGAGAAAATCAGGAACCGAAAACTTAATTCGAGTAATGGTCGAAGGAGAAAGCAAAAAGAAAATCGAAGAAATCGCCGATGCAATTATTGCGCGGGTCAATGAGTAAAGTTTGAGCATCACGCATCCGCTGTTCGAGCGGAGTCGAGACCAACCTAAAGTTCTGCTACCTTGTGTAAGACACCGAGCGTAAGTTTCGGGTTGGTCTCGACTCCGCTCGACCAGCGGGATTAGAAAAGGAAGGTTTCAGACCCCGACACCTTCTTACAAAATATTTTTTATTTTTTGAGTAAGTTGCAATTGCAAGCAATTGTCAAATAGGGCTTCCCGTGAATGTTGTTGGGAATGCTAAATATAGCCATTTAAGGCCGCCCTTAAATGGCGCGCTTACAAAGACCTCCAAATTGCTGAAAGCAATTTGATTAAATTTTGAAATCCTCACCCAAGTAAACTTTTCTCAC
>CANGQE010000175.1 GCA_947455845.1 Rickettsiales bacterium | reverse complement strand
CCTTCATGACTTTTTTCTGAATTTTACTAAAATTATTTGCCAGAAAATGAGGGACGACCACTCGATTTCTGGTAAAAAAAGATAGTTAAAAAGTCTTATGAAGGCAAGCGGGATGTGGGGTGAGGAGGTATTTCAGGATGGACTATTTAATAGCAGTGAACTTAAAGATAGCCATTTAAGGCCGCCCTTAAATGGCGGATTGCAAAATCCCCTCAAATCGCTTTAGCGATTTGAATCCACTACGTATTCTATCACCACTTGCCCAATTCCGACAGTGTCACCTTCTTTAAACTTAATTTTGCCAATCGTCACATCGTGATCGGTGCGGATTGAGTTTTCCATTTTCATGGCTTCGATTAGAACCAACTCTTGTCCGGCCTTTACCTCTTCACCTTCCACCACTTTAAAACGCGCGATTTTTCCGGTGATTGGAGAGGTTAAATTTGCTGGCTTAGCATTTTTCTGCACCTTCGGCATGAATTTAGAAAGCTCGGCAATACGAGGAGAGTAAACGCTAACGAAAGCATCAAAACCTGAATATTGCATCAAGTAACTACCGGTATTGTTATTTTCGCGAATCTTCACCCCAACGCTGCGGTCATTAACCACGGCGCGGAAAAGTTTCTCGCCGTTATTCCACGAACTATTCAAAGTAATTTCTTTGCGGTCGCATTCAAGTTTTAGGATATCTTGCGATCTTTCCAAAAGGTTTACTAAGTAAGCCTTCTCATCAATCATAACTACCCAACGATCAGAAATTTGCTTTTCACGATTACGCAATTGACCCGTCATGTGGCCATTACGGTCGTAATTTTTTAAGAAAATATGCATGGCGCTGGCGATCAGAACTTCTTCGGCGCGCGAGTCTAATTCACTACCGGAAAAACCGGCCGGAAATTCTTCTTTAATAAAGCTGGTAGAAATATTGCCACTAACAAACTTCTCATTTTTCATGATGGTTTCAAGGAAGCTAATATTGTGCGAAACGCCGCCAATGGCAAAGCTGCCTAAAGCGTGACGCATGTGCTCAATTGCTTCGTTACGATCTTTACCGTAAGAGCAAAGCTTGGCAATCATGGCATCGTAAAACATACTAACTTCGCCGCCTTCGTAAACTCCTGAATCGACACGAACATTTTTGCTAGCTTCAGGTTCAATGTAGAGATTGATTCTTCCGCTTGAAGGTAAAAAGCCACGAGCAGGATCTTCCGCGTAAATACGAGATTCCATGGCCCAGCCGTTGAGTTTAATGTCTTCTTGCTTGAATGGCAAAGTTTCGCCAAGAGCAATTTTGATCATTAGTTCAACGATGTCTAAGCCTGTAACTAGCTCGGTTACGGGATGCTCAACTTGCAAGCGGGTGTTCATTTCGAGGAAATAAAAATTCTTATTTTTATCCACGATATATTCAACTGTACCGGCTGAAAAATATTGAACTCTGCGCGCCAAAGCTTTTGATTGCTCGTACATTTTTAAGCGCGTCACTTCATCTAGAAACGGACTTGGTGCTTCTTCAATAACCTTCTGGTTGTTACGCTGAATTGAACATTCTCTTTCACCCAAACAAACAACATTACCTTTTTTGTCGGCGATAACTTGGATTTCAATGTGACGCGGATTTTCAATAAATTTTTCAATAAAAATACGGTCATCAGCGAAACTGTTGCGCGCTTCGTTGGAAGCTGACAAAAAGGCTTCCGCCATTTCTTCTCTTTTCCAAGCAATTCTCATTCCTTTTCCACCACCACCGGCAGAGGCTTTAACCATTACAGGGTAGCCAACTTTATCTGCGATATTAGTTGCTTCTTCAGCATCTTTTACAACTCCCATATGTCCCGGTACGGTGCTAACATTAGCTTCAATCGCTAATTTTTTTGATTCAATTTTGTCACCCATCATTTCGATTGAGTAAACTGAAGGACCAACGAAAGTTACTCCCGCCTTTTCTAGCTCATTAGCGAAGTTACGATTTTCTGACAAGAATCCGTATCCGGGATGCACCATTGTCGCACCAGTTTTTTTCACCGCCGCTAAGATTTTATCAACATTGAGATAGCTTTGCGAAGATGGCGAATGGCCAATATTTACAGCCTCGTCAGCCATTTGCACGAAGAGGGAATTAGTATCAGCATCTGAATAAACCGCCACGGTTTTAATGCCCATTTTGCGGCAAGTTTTAATAATACGACAAGCAATTTCGCCACGATTAGCGACTAATAATTTATGCATGGGGGATTTAATTGATTGGAATAAATCTAGGAAGGTGAGGGATGCTAAAAAGCGAGATCAAAAAATCAAACCAAATTACTAATTAAGAAAAATAACAAAATCCGTTGGTCGAGCAGAGTCGAGACCATCTTGATGTTGGACTACTTAAGATAAAGAAAGAGGTCTCGACTCCGCTCGACCGGCGGCGCGTTTTTATTTTCCTAATCCAACTAATAGCTTTTTAATCTTAAGTCCTAACACCTCTTAAGTATCTTAGATTGACAGTTAGTTTTCGATTCGTATTTTGCCCCCCTCTCGAATTTTTCGCCCAAGTGTGCTCAAGGCTGCTTCATCAGAAATTTTCCTTTCTCTTTTTTCCAAAAAAACTTTTTAAAACTTCCCAATGACCACCTTCAGAAACATTGCCATCATTGCTCACGTTGACCATGGCAAAACTACAATGATCGATGCCATGTTGCATCAAAGCGGAACTTTCCGTGCTAACCAACAAGTTGAAACTCGTGTAATGGACAGCAACGATCTTGAAAAAGAACGCGGCATTACAATTCTTGCGAAATGCACTTCCTTGATGTGGAAAGACAATAAAATCAACGTAATCGACACTCCGGGACACGCCGATTTTGGTGGTGAAGTTGAGCGCGTACTTTGTATGGCTGACAGCGTTGTACTTTTGGTTGACTCTGCCGAAGGTGTAATGCCCCAAACTAAATTCGTACTTGCCAAAGCTTTGGCTCTTGGACTTTGCCCAATTGTAATCATTAACAAAATTGATCGCGGTGATGCTCGTCCTGATGAAGTTCTTAACGAAATTTTTGATCTTTTCGTTTCTTTGAATGCCAATGAAAAACAATTAGATTTCCCTGTTCTTTACGCCGTAGGCCGTGATGGCTGGTGTGTTGCTGACATGGAAAAAGATGAACGCAAAGATTTGGCGCCACTTTTCGACTTAATTTTGGCGCACGT
>CANGQE010000174.1 GCA_947455845.1 Rickettsiales bacterium | reverse complement strand
GGGCTTTGGACCGAGCTAATACAACTCCACCAACCCCCGATCAAGCAGAAGTTGATTTAAGTAAACACCTTCATCCGCAACTTTCTGAGGATCGGTTTCGGTTTCACTAAAAAACACATCCGCCACGTAACGGCCGTAAATGTCGGTCTTGTTAGTTTTAATGATTACAAAAGGCACGTTTTTTAAAATTTTTTGTAAGGCGCTAAAACTTTTTTTACCTTCAGAAGTGTCAAGCTCGGCAGCGCCGATTTTGGCCAGACGCAAAATTTCGCGGTGTTGAATTTTGAAACCCAAATCCAAAACCACGTGCAAACTGTCGCCGTCAATTACACGCTCGATGTAGGCTTTGTAAGTGTGTAATTCTTTGCGATCTAGCTCGGATTTTTTTAGGGAGTAAGCGGTGGCTAATTTTTTTGATTCGACAATTCCCTCAGCAGCTAGAGAGGTTTTTATTTCGGTGAAAATGTTAAAGCCGCAATCGACAAAGACCGGTGATTTAGATCCTGAAACAAGTTCAGGATGACGCTTAATTTTACCGTCATCCTGAACTTGTTTCAGGATCTGTTTCGAGATCTCGTAAGTAAAAAGCCGCCCTCTCTGACAATACAAACTCTTCTTCAACACAGTTTTTTTCTTCGCTTTTTTCATTTGCGCCACCTCTTTCTGCAACGCATCCGCTCCCAAATCTTTTTCCACTGAAAAATCTTCCAAATATTTTCTCTCAGCCACATCCTCAATTGAAGCCAAGCTTCGGTAGTGGCTCCAACTCAAATTACTTTTTGGCAAAATTGGGTAAGCTTGGTAAAAATTGCACATTTGGTACAGAATACTTTGAGCAATTGCCGTGTCTTTTTCGAGCTGTTTAAATAATTTTTCTCCGTACTTGGCTTGATTATTTTCTCCTAAATGCTGGTCAATTATTTTCCCAATTTGCCACGCCATTACCACTTTTTCTCGATTAACATCTGTCTCAGTTTTCTTGATTGTTTTTTGAATTTCTGCGAGCAATTTTGTGTAATTTTTAAGAGTAGGCTGCATGTGACCTCAAGCTTTGTTGTTATTGGGTTAAGAAGATTTCTCTCCAATTTCCACGGGCCCGTGGAAATTGACTTTCTAAAATTTTAACGAGACTCTTTTTGTGCTTTTTCCGCCCCCAAACTAGCAGCAGAATTAGCATTTAAACTATTTGACGGTTTACTATTTTTTAACTCTTCAATTACCGCACACATTTTCCGAAATTGGGGCGGAATATCCTTGCGAGTGGATCTTACTAATCGAGACAAACTTTCTAAAAAACGCGAATATTCTTCTTCGCTAAGGCGGCGCGATTCAGCAAAAGCGGCAATTTCTTTTTGAATTATTTCTCTGGGATCTTCACCCGCTTTTAATCTGAGATTTTTAGCTAACAAGTCTCGCGGATCGTAAGGGCTAATGCTGGGAATCGCCCCGCTTAATTCTGCTTCCGTAAGCTGACCAACTGCTTCTAAAAAACACAATCTAAAAACTATTTCGCTGGCTTTACTGTTAATTATCAAACGATTGTCAGGATTAAAATCAGATTTTTTCTTGCTCAGAAAATTTTCAAAACCACCTAGAGGCACGCGCTCAGAGTCTCCCTTCTTCACCTCGCCTGAGTCAGAATTAGCGAATTTTATTTTTCGTTCTTTGCTGGTAATCCAACTTAAATGATCCAAAGGCAAATGGTCGGGGTCGTACAAAGAAATGTCTAAATTGTGTAAAATCGGATCGGTAAAATTAACAATTAAAGTAGTGCTTCCGTCTTTATTAGTAAAACGGCGAATGTCCTCGTCATTAACCTTCAAGCCAAAATTTTCGGAAGTAAATTTTCTGATTTGCGTATTTTTAAACCCACTCATTCCCTTCACCAAAATTTCCAAATCGAGATCACCCGGAATTCTTGTCAACTCGCTTTTGGGGTAAGCAGCACTACCCTTTATTAAAACCTCACATCCTTCATCCAGCAATTTCAAAATTATTGGCTGTAAAAATTGTGGTAGATCGCGCACTGAATTTATTTTTAAGAAACCGATCTATTTCTTGCGCTTGATTGGTTAAAGCATCTTTGATTCTTTGTTTTTCAGCTTCTTTTTGCTCCGACATCTGCCGAATTCGCAATTAAAAACCGCACAAAACTAATGTCGTTAAAAAAAGTAGCGAAGTGAATCGCTGCAAAACCACTGGAAGATTTGTGGTTAACATCTGCTCCACTTTCAATTAAACTTTCAATTTCAACGCGACATTGCTGTGCCACCGGATTTTGTGAAACTTTGTAACCTAAACAATCAACGCCACTTTCTTTAAATTGCTGCACTGTCAGCTTATTTAATATTTCCATTTCCCAATTGAGCTTTTGGTTTAGATCTTCTTCAGAAGCTGGTGGAGGTGGCGTTTTAAGAACTTCTTCTTCAACTTTTTCTTCCTCGGCAACTTGAGCAACGGTTTTTTTTAAAACAAGCGGGAGTGAAGGTTTTTGCGAAATACTAAATTTTAAAAATTGCGGCGGGCGTTTAAATCTGAGCATTAAATTAGAATTTAGTTGCTAAATGTCTTTTGGTAATAGGTTGAAATCTTGCTTGTGACGGGGTGACACAAAGTGCCCGAAGGAACAATTTGAGAGTAAGAGTGTAAACTAAAATATTGTTACCCCGTCTTCACGACGGGGTCCACATGTTTGCGTCAAAGCCCATGTTTTAGGTTTGATGCAAACGTAGGGTCGGGGTTACAAACCCCGACCCGCAACGAAGACTTCCTCAATCAAATTAGATTGGGCACAATTGCCAATTGATTCTAATTTTCTTGCCCGATAAAAAACTGCAAGAAACTTTTCTGTTTCAAAAACAATTTCAAAATTCCCAGCAATTTCATGAATTTCCCTATTCTTTCGACTCTGATTTTTTTGCCGATTTTTGCGGCAATTTTGTTGCTATTTGTCAATTTAAAAAATAGCCGCGGCTACTTTATTTACGGCATTGTTGCCAGTTTGGTAAATTTAGTTTTAAGCTGTAAATTACTTTACATTTTCGACAAGAAAGTTGCCGGATTTCAATTTACCGAAATCGTGCGAATCATTGCCGATCACGACATTAAATATTTCGTCGGCATTGACGGAATCTCGTTACTCCTCATTTTACTTACCACTTTCTTAACTCCGATTTGCCTAGCCATTAGCATTAAGTCAATCGAAAAACGGGTTAAAGAATACGTAATTGCTTTCT
>CANGQE010000173.1 GCA_947455845.1 Rickettsiales bacterium | reverse complement strand
GGCAGCAAAGTGCAGGAGGCGAGAAAAATATATCCATCACCTTCATTCTGTTTACTTGAAGCCAGTAAAAACCGGTAATTGCCAAATATAAAGCTGGCTCCGGCCAAAAATGCTAATCCGCGATTAAATTTAAGGCCGTAATAAGTTAATAAGTAAAAGCTAAAAGAACCACTGACGCAGAGTGCAAAAATTAGTGAAAGCAGGATTCTGTAAAATGAAATTACGTCAAGACTGGGTAGGTCTAGCAGTAAAATTAAGAATTGGAATAATAGGGAAGGAGAGGGTATCGGACTGTGAGTAACTGCGGCCCAATTAGAATAATCCATGCCAGAGAAACTAAAATGTTTGGCCCAGATTATGGTTTTGAAAAATTCTGAAAAAAAGGGCAGGCGATATAAATCTCCGCGCAGATCTGATGTAGAATATTGGTAATAAAGTGGTGAGAACGGTTCACAAAATATCAGTAAAATCCAGATCAAGAATAAAAGATAAATTGCATCAATCAGGTAATCGTAATTAAGTCGGATCTTGTTTTTTGAAATAATTAGAATGATTGAAAGCAGCAATATTAACTCAAAGGTGAGCAGAATTTTTATATCAAAAAGCAGCAGAATTATTGGAGAAAATATTATCAGAGCGAGTCGGGGACTAATCTCTTCTTTGACGCAAAAATTAACGATTTTATTCCAAATGGTGTAACATAAAATGCTGACAGTGAAGGATTTTATAAATGTTAAAAACAGGATGGATAACGGGTATCCGCATTCGGGTAGGCCTTGGCATAAAGACCAGATTTGATTTTTACTAAACCAAAAAGAAGTGATTAAGCTGTAGGCGCAGAGTATGATAACTTTCACAAAATCTATTTGCGAAAATTTGGAGGGTTTAATCATTTCGGGAGTATATTTACAGATTATTTTTGTAAGGCTCGTAAATATAATCCCCAGCATCAAAATTTTCTGAGGCTAAAACTTGCATTATGGTGTCGCTGCTGAAGTTGTCCATGTAGTGCCAGTCTTCGGGTTGGAGGATTAGGCATTTAGAGGGGGTGTCTAATAAAAATCTTTCCTCTTTTTTGCCGTTATTATTGTAAACCTCGCAACTGCCTTGCAGGCAAATCATGGCTTGCACGGTTTTTTTGTGGCGATGTTTTCCACGCACCACATGTTCTTTAGTGCCGTAAATGTAAAAACTTCTTTTTATTTTGAATGGTAATTGGCTGTCTTCAATGACGGTAAGTCTGCCGCGATCATCCATGAAAGTTTTTAAGTCGATTAGGTAAGCCATGTTATTTTAACTTTATTGTTTTTGCGGTGAGGTAAAAAATTGTAAATTTTGTTCAGAAGTGAATTATTCTTTTTTGATGAATTGCTTGCCGCCATCTGTTCGCAATATTTTTTGTAAATTAAATTCCTGACATTGATCGGAATTTTGTAGGCTCCTGTCAATTTAACTTGTTTCTCATTTAAAACTTTAAATCCGTGAAAGTGAAAGAAAATTAATGGAAAAATGTCGCCGGATTTTTTATCAACGCCAAAAATTTCACCATTTTCTTCGGTAAAATTATATTGCTGTACGTTCCACGGCGCCACGCCACCGCCTAGATTTTGGAGCTCATAAACGCAGTCAAATTTGTGCATCCAATCATCAAGATATTTTTGATCGCCGAATTTGCCATCTTCAACACGGCCGTAACACCATTCAATGCAACGTTCGCGCCACCATTTTAAAACTTCTAAACCTTTTTCATCATTTTTGAAAGTCATGAATTGTACGCAATATTTGCCGGAATCAACACTCTGGTCATATTTTGGCGTGTATCGATGTTCAATTATGGAAACTGATTTATTGCCCAATTCTTCAATTAAAATTGTCGGATCGGAAAAGAAATAAAGATCAGCATCAAGATAGGTGCAGCTAGCAACGGGAAAGTTCTTTAAAACATATAAAACTGATGATGGGGTGCAGGTCCAGCAATATTCACCTTTATTGCGGCTGGGTTTAATTCTGAGTAATTCTTCATCTTCAAAATCTTTTAAAGAAATTACTGTGACATTTTCTAAGGCTAAATCTTTTAAATCTTTTTCGCATTTTTCATCAAAAGCAAAAATAAAAAGATGAAAATCTGGGCAGTTCTTCTTCAACGACCTGTACATTGCCAAGCCGTAAGACAGATAGTTTGAATCAAATAATGTGCAAAAATTAAGCATTGGATTTTAATTTAAAAATTGTGCCTCGATATTGAGCTTGTGGCTTTTTATCAGTTGACGTTTCTTACGCTTTTTGTTGATGCGGTGAATAATTTTTTTAATAAAACTTTTCTTCGGTTTAAAGAATTTTTTAATTGCCTCACGCGCTTGGGTATTTTCTACCAGTGGAATTTTTTCGAGCAAAAGTTTCTCTGGACTAATCTCAATATCAAACGCGGACATATCAGCACAATGAGTGCCACTGCCATCAAAGCCGATATTCTGAACTAGAGATTTTCCGGGATAGAGGGTGAGTTTATTTGCTAAAAATGCGGCAGCGTACCAGCGAATTGCCCAAGAATTATTTTTACCGGAAATCTGGTCTTCGAGCATTCGGATGTAGGGGTAACAGCCGTCAAAATCGAATATTTTGGTAAGTTTTTTTTGCTGCAATTCTTGTAAAAGTTTTGAGCCATCTTTTTCAAAAATATCCCAGCCTCTTTTCCAAGTGGCCCAGCCCCAGCAGTCTGCGCCACGTAAGAAAAAGGTTTCGGGTAAGGTTTTTTTAACTGGGTAAATGTAGCCGTGAATGCTGATTACTTTTTCTTCCGTTTCGTAAAGCTCTAAAGCTTCATTCATGTATTCGAGAAAGTGCGGTGAGGTAACCATGTCATCCTCGAGTACAATGATGTGACCAAATTTTTCTACTATCTCACTAACGCCGCTAATGATTGATTGGGCTAATCCGAGGTTTTTCTCTCTTTCGATTATTGTGACGTTTTTGAATCCTTGGACTGATTTGACGTAGTCTCGAACTGCTTGGACAGCTTGGTTGCTGTCGTAATTTTTGGCATTGTCGCAAAAGATAAATAACTCACTTTCAGTGGCTAAAAAGTTTTTTTGTAAGGCTTCGATTGTTTTGCGAGTGTGATCGATGCGGTTGTAAACAAAGAGCGCGATGGGGGCGGGGGGGTTTTTTGGCATTTAGTTTTGGTTGATTAAATTGTAGTATTACCGCGTTGACTGGACCCTGTCGTGAAGACGGGGTGACAAGCTTTTAGTTTAGAGAGCAAACTCTCTCCATTGTC
>CANGQE010000172.1 GCA_947455845.1 Rickettsiales bacterium | reverse complement strand
CGTGGTAGAAACTTAGTAAAATCCGATCACTTAAAATCCCTACGTCCCACTACCGATAAAAATCGTGAAGCTTTATTTAGCATCCTCTCCTCAGGAAAATTTGGTTTCAAACTTCTTGATGCAGAAATCTTAGACTTATGCTGCGGCACCGGAGCCGTTGGTTTTGAAGCTTTGTCACGAGGAGCCAAGTCGGTGCTGTTTGTTGATAATAATTCTACCCATCTTGAGATCGCTAAAAAAAATTGTGAAATGCTGAATCTTACCGAGCACTGTCAATTCTTGCTTTGTAACGTAAAAAACAATCTTCCCGAGGCTTCAAAAAATTTCGATCTGATTTTTATCGACCCACCTTACGCTGAAAATTATTCGGAAATTATTGGTAGATTAAAGGAAAAAGGTTGGATAAAGATTCAATCTTTGGTTGTAATAGAGCTAAAATCTGGGCAAGAAAATCAATTGCAAAATCTTGATTTTTTACAAGAGATTGAGTCTCGCAAATATGGTTCAACAACCTTTATTTTCTGTAGAACTTTAATCTCTAATTAAGAATTTATGCGAAATGGAATCAGTGTAAGTCGCAACTTTAACATTGCTGAGGTCAATAAAAGATATGGTAAGGTTTTTGGTGATGTGACTAAGGTTGCTAATCTGATTCAATTAATCAGTAATTTTCCAGAAATTATAGAAAGATATGGTTATCACCCTTACAGCAGGGTTGATAAAGTTGTTGCTGAATTTTTAGATCTTTCCCAAGAAAGCAAAAAAGAAAATGGAGAAGTGGAATTTTATTACAGTAAAACTCCAAAGATGGACTTATTAAAATCGCTGCCGCCATGCACCAGAGAGACTCTCGAAAAGTTTGTGAGTAACAATATTAATGATTTTAAAAATAGCGAAAATACTCACCTACAAAATTTAGCAGGAGTTTTTTCTTTATATGGCATTGGTGTTCAAAAGGATTGGAAAGAGGCAGTTAGATGCTTCGACAAATCAGCTCTTGATCAAGTAAAAATAGCTAAACTAACTCGTAATCCTAAGCATTTATTTGAGATCGGAAAATGTTATGATGAGAATGTAGGCAATGGCAAAGATTTATCGCATAAAGGTAGGGGTTTTGGTGAATTTGCTAACTCAGTGGATTTTGTTAGAAAAGCGTCAAATTATTTTGAGGCTTCAGCTGACTTAGGATATTCTCAGGCTCAATATAGATCTGGCTTGGAAAATATTAAGAAAGATCCGGAGAAGGCCTTGAGATTTTTTACATCGGCAGCGGGACAAGGCTTTGTAAAAGCAATCCACGAATTAGGCAACTGTTACGCTAATGGAATTGGCTTACAAAAAGATGTATCGCGGGCAATTGGTTTTTTTGAATCAGCGGCCGATAAGCAATGCGCTGATTCTCAATGCGAGATGGGAAAGCGCTATTTTAAGGAGATGGCGTTGAAAAAGATCATGCTAAATCTCTAAAATATTTTATCGCAGCTATTCATAATGGCAGTGAAGAGGCGATCGAAATATTATCAAAACCAACAATATTATCCAAACTTTTTGGGCGGATGTTTTTTTCTATTGATAAAAACTTTCTAACTACACCACTTTCAAAAGATGAGATTTTGAATGTTGTAGATGTGATGGGAAAAACACAACCTACAGCTGAAAGATTACAAGATTATCGTTCGGGATTTATCGGAAAATTAGTGGAGGCAAATCAAGAAAGTTTAAATTTAACTGACTTATTCGAAATCAATCATTGTCTTACGCACATCGTTCAAAAGCGGGGTGGCAGTATTCTTTCTGCATGTTTGAGTCAGGAACAAAGGTCTTTAAATATGATTCACAATTCTATGTTTGAAAAAGTTGAAAATTTCTTACAAAGCGAGGGTCTAAAAAAAGACTATGTTGCGGACGGTAAGTTCAATTTTGAATATTCTGACGAGCTGGGGATATCTTGTAAATTTTCTAAACCGGTCGCAAATCATGGCTATAGCCAAATTGTTCCGATCACAAATCCAATAGATGGTGCTGTTAACCATAGGCTGAAGGGTTTTGCGAATGATGAATATCCGATCGGTTCTGATAATTTTTTTCTGGTTTTTAATTATGCAAACTCAGAGCAAGTGACCCAAGGTGGAAGGGTTGTAAATTCTCCCGCTTTGGAGTTGTATGAAAATCCGGCAGTGTCAATGACTGCTATTACAACTAGCCAATTAGGGCAAAAATATAGGCTTCGTTAATCATTATGTCTCGCCCACCTTATATTCCTGATTTACCGGATCTTAGCAGAAAAATTGCCAATCTGAATGATTTGCAAATCAGGATGTTGATGAGTTCAATCTTTGCCAAACAAGATGAGATTCAAAATGAAGATGGTGTGGATAAGGAGTTACTAAGGGTGCGTGATTTATGGCTGCGCGATGAAGAGAAAGTTTTTTCAACTGAAAACTGCGTTGATAATCTTAAAGAAACAATGCGAGTTATGCGCAATTATTTTGCCGAGCGTGGCTTGGTAAAAGATTCTTTAAAAGAAAATGGTGATTTTTCGCGCTACATAATTTCTTTTTTGGCCAATAACCAAAATAAATGCGCTGCAATAATGCATGATTTTGCCGACTATGCTTGTCAGTTAAGCTTGAGGCCGGCGGAGCAGTGGGGAATTTATCTGGAGGCATTTCCACCACAGAAGGAATATTTAAAATGTCTGGATGGAACTAAAGAAAGAATCGAGAAATCTCACCAAGCCTTAACAACTTCGGAACAATATAAACCCTTCTTGCAAGCTCATAATGCGGTGATTGCTAAGATGGTAGGTGATTTAAAAGATCATGTTGAACCGGGAAATGAAACTCATATTCCTAGCTACTTGGAATACGCTTTAGGATTGCGGAAAGAAAAAATAATTTACCCGCAATCGCAAATGCCAACAGCAGTTTCTTGTAAGATTCACGCTCAATACTCGGTTAACTTCAGATTTGCTCTTTTTAAAGAAATGTTCGATCCCACTAAAGAGCGGGCTAATGAACTTTTGGAAGTTCTTTTCAATGTTGGGGATCTATTTCCGAACTTTGATTTGAATGGTTATGAGTACAGTCCAGAGTTGAGTGATACCTTAAAATCAGGTTTAAAACCCTATGAAATAGATGGAAAAAGTTTTGAAGAATATGATGAAGAGCGGAAATTATTATTTCTCAATGAAGATTTAATAGATCAGGCCGCAAATGAAATTCCTAGCCTAAAATTTTTAGATAGTTTTTTAGCACAAGAAAAAATTATGGCGTTG
>CANGQE010000171.1 GCA_947455845.1 Rickettsiales bacterium | reverse complement strand
CTTCAGATTTTGGAGTTGGTTTAGTGTAAAGTGAAACATTGTGACTAGTTGTCGGCTTCGAATAAACGGCGCTCGATTTATTGTAGCTTTGCGAAAATTTTGAAGCAGGTGCGGCGTAGCGGTTTTCGTAGTTGTCGCTGCGTTTATTGAATAAAAAGTCCGAGCCAAAACCAACTTCTTCGAAAGTAACTTCGCTTTCCGGTAGCTCTTTTAAAAAGCGCGAAGGCATCTGCATTTGGTAATCACCGAAGATGTAGCGGCTTTTGGCATGGGACAAAACTAACTCTTTTTTAGCGCGAGTTATTGCTACATACATTAAGCGGCGTTCCTCTTCGAGGCCGTTGCGTTCATCGATTGATTTGCCGCTGGGGAATAATCCGTCTTCAAGTCCGGGAACAAAAACTAAATCAAATTCTAAACCTTTAGCGCCGTGCACCGTCATTACGCTGATTGCGTCAGTTAAGTTTTTATCATCGCGGGCTTCGATTAGTGAAACATATTCTAAGAACTCAACCATTGTTGAAAAGTCTGCCAAGCTGTTAATGAATTCTTCAATATTTTCTAAACGTCCTTGTGATTCTAAAGTGTTTTCACTTTTCCACATTTGAATGTAGCCAACTTCGTTTAACACAGTTCGGGCAAGTTCTGAAAGGCTCATGCTGCCAATTCTGGTATTGGCTCTTTCAATTTGGGAGATTAGGTGAGTCAAGGCTTCGCGCGATTTTCCTTTAAGTGAATTTTCTTCAATAGATTTTTTAATGGCGGCAAAAAAGGAAATTTTTTCTTGTTTGGATTTTTCGTAAAGCGCTGAAATTGCTGAATCGCCAGCTCCTCGTTTGGGCACATTAATGATTCTACTCATCGCTAAATCATCATCAAAATTGGCGCAGATTCTTAAGTAGGCGATGGAATCGCGAACTTCCAAACGTTCGTAAAATTTAGTGCCGCCAATCACTTTGTAAGGTAGAGAATTTTGAATGAATGATTCTTCAAAAGGGCGGGTTTGGTAACCGGCACGTACTAAAATGGCGATTTGGGAAAGCTGAAATCTTTTAGATGCAACTAAGTTGCGAATCATTCCGGCTAAGGTGCTGGATTCAGCGCGGTCATCAGGAAAGGTGAATACTTTAATCTTTTCACCTTGAGCAGCGTTGGTCCACAAAGTTTTGCCGTGACGTTCTTTATTGCGCGAAATTACCGAATCGGCGGCTTTTAAAATTCGGGAACTGGAGCGGTAATTTTGTTCAAGGCGAATTACTTTGGCGCCGACAAAATCTTTTTCGAAGCGCAGAATGTTGGCAATATTTGCCCCGCGCCAACTGTAAATTGATTGGTCATCATCACCCACACAGCAAATATTTTTGTGAGTTGCAGCCAGTTTTAAAAGCCACTGATATTGGGCGTTGTTGGTATCTTGATATTCGTCAACTAGGACGTAGCGGAACTTGTCTTGGTAGTAAGAAAGAACTTCAGGAGCGAGGCGGAAGAGTTCTAAGTTGTGCACCAGTAAATCGCCGAAATCAGCGGCGTTCATTGATTTTAGGCGTTCTTGGTAAAGGGTGTAAGCTTCTTTTAATTTTGGTAAAGCAACTTCAAATCCGGCAGATTCAAGGCTGGCAGCGCTAACTACTTTATCTTTGAGACGCGAAATTCTGTTTAAATAATTTTTGGCGGGGAATTGTTTGGTGTCGACATCGAGGTCGCCGAGAATTTGTTTGAGCAAGCGTGTTTGATCATCGCTGTCAATGATAGTGAAGTCGTTACGTAAGCCGACAACTTCAGGATGACGGCGTAAAATGCGCGCCGCAATTGAGTGAAAAGTTCCGACCCAGAGATTGTTAACTTGGTCACCAATTACTTCGCCGATTCTTTTTTTCATTTCAGCGGCGGCCTTGTTGGTAAAGGTTACAGCCAAGATTTGCAAAGGTGAGGCCAGTTGGGAATTTACGATGTGAATGATGCGAGTAGTTAAAACACGGGTTTTTCCGGTTCCGGCTCCTGCTAATACTAGCACGGGTCCATCAGTATGTTGGACGGCTTCAAGCTGGGGGGAATTTAGGTTTTCTAGTGACATTCTAAGGGGAAAATTAAAAGTAAATTTTTGAGGAGGTGTAAGTTTAGTTTGTAGGAAAAATAAATTCTTGGGTTTTTTTAATTTTTCTTAAGTGACGAAAATAGATCCTGAAACAAGTTCAGGATGACACCGAGAGTGAGGGGCAAATCAGCAACAAGACTCCGTCATCCTGAACTTGTTTCAGGATCTATTCTAGTATCATTAAGTCTAAAAAGTTTATCACAATTTCATGTCAATCCTTTTTTCCTTAAATAATAAAACTTTTTTAAACCAATTCATTTTAGGACTTGATTGATTAAATTTTTTTTGTCAAACGACAACCCTGAATTGAAACAGCTAAAGTCATTTGGCGTTTTCACGATTATATTCTCTTAGAGGGTTATGTTTGAGAGAGAGTCTGTGGTTAAATTTTGTCGTAATAATTAAGGGTTAGAAATGAGTAAAATTATTCCAAGTTTAATAAAATTTACCAAAGCTATAATTGGTAAGGATATGACATCATCGACTTTTTCTTCAGTTACAGAAGTAAATGCACTAATGCTGAAAAAGCACCTCGATGAATCAAAATTAAGAAATAAATTAGCGGCGCAAAAAAAAGAAAAATATACAATCGATGACATTCTAGAAATGTCTGAAAAAGTTACCCTAAACTTTACTCAACCCGAAGATAAGAGAACTCTTTACAGAGAAGCTGCAGATTTATTGGAATCAACTTCTAATAGCGTATCGGGCGCAAAAGCTACTCAAGTTGTGGTGAAAGATAAAGCCCAATCCTATTAAATGACCGGAGTCGGTCGAGCCTGTGCTGGATGGGGTTTGTAGCTCCATCCACATGTTTACATCACAGAAATTTTTTTTATTGAAAGGGCTCGGATGTTGATTTTAGCATGCTTCAAGCCATATTTGCTTTTTATCCAATCGTCATAAACTCAATGCCGGCGCTAGTTGGCGACAGATGATCTTTTGCTTTTTTGAATAAAAGCTCGTAGTTTTTTAAGGTGAATTTTTGTGGCTTCAGGCCGCGTGTTTATTGATTGGAATGAGATTTTCGCGACGTCACGAAAATCTTAAAAAGGTGTCCGGAGGCATTAAAAACAATGCTTTACAGAGTTTTTTACATCTCTCGCAATGACGGCTTGATATTCTGAGAAAAAGTAGCTTGGCCCCTGCGCTGGACGGAGTTTGCAACTCCGTCCCGCAGCTTGAGCGAAATCAGCGGAGTTG
>CANGQE010000170.1 GCA_947455845.1 Rickettsiales bacterium | reverse complement strand
GTTTGATCGATACTGACGGCTGGGTTGAAAAATTTGGGGCGCTGCGTTTTTGCACAGTTAGCAAAAAATTAGCAAATGATGTAGTGAGGTTGGCTCGTTCACTTGGGGGCATTGCAACTTTGTCGGAGAAAAAAACTTCTTACACTCACAATGACGAAAAAAAATCAGGTCTCACTGCTTTTGTAATTAATATTCAACACGTTGATCAAAAAACTTTTGCCTCGCTTGCAACTAAATGCGATCGCTTGTCGCAAGGTCGCAAGCGTCAAAAAAGATTAACATTTTCTAAAATTGAAAAAACACGAATTGCGCCCGCACAATGTATTTCAGTGACTCATCCAAGCCATCTTTACATTACCGATGATTACGTGGTAACGCATAATACTGCGCTCGGAATCAACATCGTAGTTAATGCCTGTAAATTTTTGAATAAGGATGTGGTAGAGCAAAAAGATAAAAAGGCGGTGGGATTTTTCTCGCTGGAAATGTCTTCTGACCAATTAGCGGCCAGAATTTTATCGATGGAATGTAGTTTGAATGCGACAAAGTTTAGAACAGGGCAATTGAGTGAACATGAGTGGGAAGCGGTGGCAATGCGCTCTGCTGAAATTTCTAAAATGCCGCTTTTCATTGACGACACGCCGGCACTTTCAATTGCGGCAATTAGAACCCGAGCTCGCAGAATGGTGCGTAAAAATAATTTAGCCTTTTTGGTGATTGATTATTTGCAGCTGATTCGCGGCACTTCCAAACGCTCAAATGAAAATAGGGTGCAGGAAGTTTCGGAAATCACGCAAGGTTTAAAAGCAATCGCCAAGGAATTTAACATTCCCGTCATGGCCTTGTCACAACTATCGCGGGCTGTAGAACAACGTGAAGATAAGCGTCCGCAACTATCGGATCTTCGTGAATCGGGATCAATCGAGCAAGATGCTGACGTAGTCGCCTTCATTTACCGCGACAGTTATTATTTAGAACGTAAACGCCCGCAAGAAAATGAGCCGGAAAAAATGCAAGAATGGAAATCGCAAATGCACGAAGTTTCCCACAAGGCGGAAGTGATTATCGCTAAGCAACGTAATGGTCCGGTAGGTAGTGTGAATCTGTTCTTTGATGCTGAATTTACAAGGTTTGGGAATTTGGATACTTACCACAATTAAGCTGGTTTTTTGATGTTTTTTTGAATTTTCGCCCGACGGGCGAAAATTCAAAATTTTTACCAATTCAGCAAAATCAAGGGTGAAGACTGGTAGCTGTATCAAAAATTGCACTTTCAATTTCTTTGAATCCGCTGGTCGAGCGGAGTTACGACCTACGATGCGGGTCGGGGTTTGTAACCCCGACCCTAAGTTTTTATCAAACCTAAAACAAGGGCTTTGATGCAAACATGTGAACGGGGTTACAAACCCCGTCCAGCGCAGGTAATTGAGTTGGTGAATAGATCCTGAAACAAGTTCAGGATGACAGTAACTCTTGATCTCCCCACATCGTCATCCTGAACTTGTTTCAGGATCTATTCACAACATTATCATTGACTTACTCAGGTGTAAATCTGTAAAACCGTATTACCTTATTAATGTATTACCGGAAAAAAAATTATGACTAAAATGACCATCGAAATTCCTGATGAAGATTACAAAATGCTCAAAATGGCAGCAGTACATATGGGGGTTTCAATTAAAGATTACGTGTTGGATGCAATACGAGCCAAAGAAAAAATTCTTATCCGCGATGACGGTGTGGTAAGAGTGCTGAAAAAGGAAACCGTGCGTGCGTTGGAAGAGTCTAGAAATCAAAAAAGCAAACTTAAATCTTCCACCAATATTAAAGATTTCATGAAAGAGCTTAATTCTTAAAACCACCTAAATAAACCCAATGCGACTAATCATCAGAACTAGTCAGTTTAAAAAAGAATTTAAGCTGATGCTCAAAAGAGGAAAGAGCCCGCAAAAACTTGAAGAAGTTTTAGAAATTTTACTCTTTCAAAAAAATATACCACAGCGTTACTACGACCATAAATTAATCGGCGACTATCTTGGTTCCAGAGAACTTCACATCGAAGCAGATTGGTTATTAATTTATTGCATTAATGAACATGAATTAATTTTAGAACGCACCGGAACCCATTCTGACTTATTCAAAAAATAAAATGAAAATTCTTGGTATTGAAACTTCTTGTGATGAAACTGCGGTGGCGATTGTGGATGATCAGAAAAATATTCTTTCTCACGCTTTAAATTCGCAAATTGAACTGCATAAAAAATTTGGCGGAGTAGTGCCCGAGCTTGCTGCGCGCGGACATGTGGAAGTTTTGGATGGGTTAATTTTGCAGGCTCTGGCTGACGCTAATTTAAAATTTGAAGAAATTGACGGCTTTGCCGCAACTGCCGGTCCCGGTTTAATTGGCGGCGTAATCGTCGGTTTAATGGCGGCAAAAACTTTGGCCTCGGTTTACCAAAAACCTTTTATTGCGGTGAATCATTTAGAGGCTCACGCTTTGACGGCGCGGCTTACTTCCGATTTAGAATTTCCTTATTTGCTACTTTTGATTTCTGGTGGGCATTGCCAAATTTTATTTGCTCGCGGCGTTGGTGATTACGAAAAGCTTGGCGAAACAATGGATGATGCTTTGGGTGAGGCTTTTGACAAAGTGGCGCAAATGCTGGGCTTGCCTTATCCCGGAGGTCCTGCTGTTGAAAAAATGGCACTACTGGGGAATGAAAATCGCTTCAAATTTTCTCGCCCGTTAATTGATGGAATCGCTAATAAAGAGCATCTTTGTGACTTTTCATTTTCGGGACTAAAAAGCGCAATTCGTCGAGAAATTGAAAAGTTGGTTGGCGAAAGTTTTTCGCATCTATCCACTCCGCAAAAAGTTACTGAGCAAGACAAGGTTGATATCTGCGCCTCTTTCCAGCGCACTGTTTGTGAAATTATTGTAAACCGCTTAGACAACGTCTTGCCCTCTTTGAAAAAGAGGGTGGCATCGCCGCAGGCGATAACGGGTGATTTAAAAAAATTAATAATTGCCGGCGGTGTCGCTGCTAATCGCAAAATTTTTTCTCATCTAAAATCTTGGTCAGAAAAACATGGTTTGGAAGTTGTTGCTCCTCCCATTAGCTTATGTACCGACAATGCAGCAATGGTTGCTTGGGCTGGTTTAGAGAAGTTGAGATTAGGGGGAGGGGATGATTTGAATTTTAAACCAAGGGCGCGGTGGGAGCTCGCTTAAAGTCTCGCAACCCGCTGTTCGAGCGGAGTCGAGACCTACCCTAAATTTACGCTCACTGTCTTAAAAGAAGAGCCTAAACTAAGGTAGGTCTCGACTCCGCTCG
>CANGQE010000169.1 GCA_947455845.1 Rickettsiales bacterium | reverse complement strand
TTTCACTCTTCACTTCTCACCCGTGTCACCCCGAACTTGCTGCGGGGTGACAACGGAGGATTGGATCTATCACTTACTACAAAACCAAAATGCTACGCCAAGTAAAAAAAATCTTCGAACTAGAAGCTGCCACCGGAATACTACTACTAATCGCCACCGCCCTTGCACTACTAATTTCTAACTCCACCATTTCTACAACCTACTTCCAGTTCCTCTCCCTCCCACTACCTCTCACCCAATTCACCCTACACCATTTTATCAACGATGCTCTAATGGCGCTGTTCTTTTTATTAGTCGGATTAGAACTAAAAGAAGAAATTTTAATCGGAGAACTTGCAAGTAAATCACGAGCAATATTACCCGCAATTGCAGCTTGCGGCGGAGTAATTATTCCCGCTGTAATTTTTTATTTTTGTAATTCCAATCAACCGCAAAACCTGCGCGGTTTCGCCATTCCAACTGCCACCGACATTGCTTTCGCTTACGGTGTAATTTGTCTTTTCGGAAAAAAAATTCCCAAATCCCTCAAAGTTTTTTTAATCTCTCTGGCAATATTAGACGACTTAATAGCAGTCTTAATGATTGCACTTTTTTACTCACAAAATCTTGATTTAACTTACTTATTTTTAGCCTTTCTAACCTTGTTCGCTTTAGGATTCTTAAACTTCACAAACTCCAACAAAATTTCTTTTTACTTAATTTTGGGAACAATTCTCTGGCTTACGGTCTTAAAATCAGGAATCCATCCAACATTTGCTGGCGTTGCTTTGGCAATGTTAATTCCTCATCAAAAAAATCTGTCTCACAAACTAATCAAACAACTTGCTCCTAGCGTAAATTTTTTCATTCTGCCCATTTTTGCCTTTGCCAATAGCGGTGTTCACATTGCAAATTTTTCTGGTGAAGTTCTTGCCCAGCCTTTAGTTTTAGGAATTATTTTAGGGTTATTTCTCGGAAAACAAATTGGCGTAATGTTATTTAGCTTTACCGCAATCAAGCTGGGTTTTGCTAACCTGCCCCACAAGACCACTTGGTTAGAATTTTACGGAGTGGCAATTTTAACCGGCATTGGTTTTACAATGAGTTTTTTCATCGGGTCTCTGGCTTTTGAAAATAACAACGCTAATGACGCAGTTAAAATCGGCGTTTTATGCGCATCTTTTTTGTCTGCAGTTTTTGGGATGTTGGTGATATCTGTAACCCAGTTCTGGAAAAAATAGATCCTGACAATGCTTTAGCTTTGCGCTACAGTAACCTTAGCTGTCACCCCGCACTTGTTGCGGGGTTCACCGTGTCACGAGTATCTTTCTCAAAAATGTTTTGAATACCTGACGAAGTGGAACCCGCAACAAGTACGGGGTGACAACCATTATATTATTTAGTCCAATTTTAAAAAGTTTAATGAGATCAAAAAATCACATCAAGATTCTGGCACTATTGTCAGCAACACTTGCAATCGTTGCGACCGCATTTTTTATCATTACTTATTGCGATCTTTTTGATGATTTGAGCTTACTAGCTAAAGAAAGATTATTGAACCACCCACTTCTTACTTTTCTAGTCACGCCAGCTCTTTTTTGGCTGTCATCTTATTTGTGCCGCAAATATTCCCCCAACGCTGCCGGAAACCATCTAGCATCCGCCATTGCTCAATTAAAAAAATATCCCAACGATTTCGAAAAAGTTTCTCCTTTTTTAAACACTCGCCTCGTAATAGTGAAAACAATCAGCTCTCTAATATCGAGCTTTGGCGGTGGAGCCTTAGGTAAAGAAGGGCCTTCGGTTCACATGTCGGCCGGTATTTTTGCAGTATTATCCCAACGCTTTCAAAATTTTTTACCAAAAATCACTTTAGAAACTTGGATTCTTGCCGGTAGTGCCCTAGGCTTAACCTTGGTATTTAATGCACCAATTGCCGGCGTTATTTTCGTTTTCGAGAAATTAGTAAAAATTGGTTATAAAAATTTTAAGCAAGATGTGTTTTGGGCATTGCTGTCAGTTGCGATTGTCACAATAGTTTTTCACCACACCGGCCCGATTTTTTTATTTCACGACGTCAATTTTGAGATCAAAGACCTCTGGCAACTAATGATTTTAACGGCGGTAATTTGCGGCTCCTTATCCTTTATTGTTAAATCACTTTGTAATTATTTTTACCTAAAAATATCTGGCATTAAATCTAATTGGTGGCATGCGACTCCAATAATCATTGGTCTCGTAGTAGCAGGAATTAATTTTTACAGCGGAATTTATTCTTTTGGTGGTGGCATCCACACCATTCAACAAACATTTTTTAGTGACTCAGTTTTGCTTTCCCACCAAGAAGTTTGGAGCAGAATTTTAAACACTATTCTAACTTTTGCCTCAGGATCTGCAGGAGGATTAATTGCTCCCGCCATTACCATCGGCGCCGGAATCGGCTCTATCGCCAGCACTTTTTCTCCCAACGCTGACATCGGTATTTTTTTACTGATTGGAATGGCGGCGTTTTTAAGTGTAATGCTGGGAGAACCAGTTACTGCGGCAATTGTTATTCTTGAAACTACCGGACAAGGTATTGCGGCATTACCATTTCTGATTGCAGCAGCAGTAATTGCTTTTATGAGTTGGAAAGGAATTGAAAGGGTACGAGCGAATAGATCCTGAAACAAGTTCAGGATGACAATTACTCTCGACCTCCCTTCACTGTCATCCTGAACTTGTTTCAGGATCTATTTACTTGCTCAAACCTAAAACAACTCCCCTCTCCACAAGCTCACCCTCGCCTCGCCGTCTCCCATCTCAATCACAATTTCCTCGCTCTTCTTCACTTCCGCAATCGCGGTAATCAATTCACCATTTTTATTTTTTACCAAAGCAAAACCACGCTTTAAAATTTCGTGGTAATGATTCGATTTTAAAGTTTTAGAAAGATTCTCCAAGCTCACCGTAATTTTATTCAACCTATTTTTAGAGTTAGAATCCAAACGCTCAAACGTGAATTCTAACTTCTGTGCCGCGAGATTTATTTTTTGCAGAAGCAACTGTTTGGAAATTTGAATCGAAGCTAATTTTTGTGTTTTTTTCTCGAAAAAATTCTGAACTAAAAAATCTAATTTTTTACTAACTTGCAAAAACCTATCCCCAACCTGATCCAGCATTTTAGCAGGATCGGTGATGTAGCGCTGCAAATTTTTTAAATGTAAAAATCTTTGTTCTAAAAAACTTTTCGGCAAAAATTTTAATTTTTCTTCAAAGAACTTTAATTGATTTTTAAGGTCGGACAAAATCGGTGTAGCAATTTCAGCAGCCGCTGTTGGAGTTGGAGCACGTAGATCAGAAACGTAATCAATTAAAGTTGTATCAGTTTCGTGACCCACTGCCGAAATTA
>CANGQE010000168.1 GCA_947455845.1 Rickettsiales bacterium | reverse complement strand
GTTTGGACACATCAAAGAGAGGGTAAAAATTCACCGAGGATTGGATAAAAATCGGAAGAAAAAAGCGGTGAAATTTCTGCTGAAAAACTGGGGGCGAAAAGTGGGTTTTTAGCCCCCCATTTTTTTAATTATGCCTAAGTTCCAGAAGTTATCAGTTAACAATTAGCAATTAACATTTGTTGTTCAGTCTACCAATTGTTAATTGCTAATTGTTAACTGATATTTGTTAATTTCACGTGAAACAATTTATTTGACAGCAAGAAAAGACTTTTTAAGTTAATAAGAAGATCAAACATACTCCCCCAACTCACTTAAAAAAACTTACCAAAAATGACTCATCACCCTAAGCGAGCAAAAGTTTTTTCCGTTGTAAATCAAAAAGGTGGCGTTGGAAAAACAACTACTGTCGTCAATCTAGCTACCGCTTTTGCAGCCATTAAGAAGAAAGTTTTGCTAGTCGATATTGATCCCCAAGGAAATGCCAGTACCGGATTTGGAATCGCCCAATCTCAAAGACAAAAAACTATTTACGAAATTCTAATTGGAGAATGTTCAATTCAAGAGGCTATAATTCCAACTAGAATTCCAAATCTGAAAATCGTCACTTCAACTGTTGATCTCTCAGCTTGCGAAGTTGAATTAGTTAATATTGAAAAAAGAGAGTTTCTGCTACGTCGTGCCTTAAAAGAGGTAATCCATGATTATGATTATATCTTAATCGACTGTCCTCCATCTTTAGGAATGTTAACCATCAACTCTTTAACAGCTTCCGACTCAATTCTGATTCCGATGCAATGTGAATTTTTCTCACTCGAAGGCTTGAGCCACTTGTTAACCAGCCTTGATTTAGTCAAAGATAATTTAAATCATAACTTAGTAATTGGCGGCATCATTTTAACCATGCATGACCGTAGGAATAAATTAACTGAACAAGTTGAAATTGATGTACGTAACTTCTTAAAAGATAAAGTTTTTAAACATAGCATTCCAAGAAATGTAAGATTATCTGAAGCTCCCTCACATGGACTTCCGGGAATTATTTACGACCCAAAATGTCCGGGATCAGTTGCTTACATAAAATTAGCCAAAGAAATTTTAGAGAAAGAACCCGAATAACTTCATCTTCGCTGGTCGAGCGGAGTCGAGACCATCCTTATGTTCGACTCCACTGTTTGAAAATCGTGCAGCAGGAACCTAAAGATGGTCTCGACTCCGCTCGACCAACGAACACTTATCATTAAAATCAGGAAATTATGAAAGAACCAATGCAGCAAGAAAAAAAACTAGGAAGAGGTTTGTCAGCTTTACTAGGAGAAAGTAAGGCAGCTAAAGATTCACTACCAACGTTAAATCAAAATTTACGAGGCGTTGAGTCGATCGAGATTGGCAAGATCACAGCCGGAGTTTATCAACCTCGGAAAAATTTTGATGCAACTGAGCTTGATGAATTAGCTAGCTCAATTAAAGAGAATGGCCTGATTCAACCCATAATTTTACGCAAAGTTGATGATGAAGATCATTATGAAATCATTGCCGGAGAAAGAAGATTTCGTGCCGCCATCATTGCCGGATTATCATCAATTGCTGCGATTGTTAAAAAAATCAATAATCACGAAGCTCTTGAATTGGCTATTATTGAGAATATCCAAAGATCCGATTTATCCTTGATCGAAGAAGCTTTTGGCTACAAACAATTAATTGAAGAATTTGCTTACGCTCAAGATCAAGTAGCTAAGAGAGTTGGAAAAAGCCGCAGCCACATTGCTAATCTTTTAAGACTTCTTACCTTGCCTCAATCTGTACGTGATTCTCTTGATCAGAAATTAATTTCAATGGGACATGCTCGTGCCATTATTAATTCTAATGATCCAGAAAAATTGGCTAAAAAAGCCATTGCCGAAGCCTTAACAGTTCGACATATTGAAGACTTAGTTCGCGATGAAAAGATCGAAAAAATCAAGAATATTCCTGTTTTGGTTAGAACAGAATCTAAAATTAAATTTGTTAATAGTGAGCATCTAACCGGATTGGAAAATAAGCTTTCCGATCTAATCGGAATGGATTCAAAAATCTCCTACAATTCTTTTAGAAATAGCGGCAAGATTTCGATTAAGTTTAGTGAATTTGAGAAAGTTCAGCAATTACTTGAAACATTGGAAAAAGTTTCACGTGAAAATATTGAGTAACTCCATTCTTTGGTCGAGAGGAGTCGAGACCATTTAGATATTTCACTCCACTTTAATGAACGCGCTTTAAAATTAAAAAATTCTTTTAACTAATAAATTCTACCGTAAAAATCTCTACAATAGCAGCTTTTTCTCATCTCAATCTTTACTCAAAATCATGAAAATTTCCGCTCATGCTCACCTTTTAGAAATAGATACTTACAAACCCGGCAAAGCTAAAATTGGCAATAAAAAAGCCATAAAATTATCCTCAAATGAAAATGCTTTGGGATCTAGCCCAAAAGCCATTGATGCCTATAATAATCACATTGGTGAGATTGTACGTTATGCCGATGGTTCCTGCACCATACTTCGTGAAGCACTTGCTGCTGCAAACGGAATTGATGCAGAAAAAATAGTTTGTGGTGCCGGTTCTGATGAAATTTTAGCATTTCTAACCACAGCATTTGCCGGCATCGGTGATGAAGTGATTTATAGCGAACATGGGTTTTTAATGTATCCTATCTCTGCCAAACGAGTTGGGGCAAAACCAGTAAAAGTAAAAGAGAAGAATCTTAAAATTGATGTTGATGCAATGCTTGCTGCCATCACCCCTAAAACTAAAATTATTTTCGTTGCCAATCCTAACAATCCTACAGGATCTTATTTAACTGAGATTGAGATGGAGAAATTAATCACCGGCACCCCTAAAAATATTCTAATTGTTTTAGACCACGCTTACGAAGAATTTGCTGATGTTGCTGATTACCCAAGAGCTTTTGAATTAGTCAACGCCAATGAAAATGTTGTAGTTACCAGAACTTTTTCAAAAATTTATGGTTTGGCTTCTTTACGAATTGGCTGGTCTTACTCTTCAGACTATATTGCCGATGTTTTACACAAAGTGCGCGGACCATTTAACGTAGGCTGGCCAGCACAAGTTTCAGCAACGGCAGCTTTGCAAGATGATGAATTTTTCCAAGCTTCAAAAGCTCACAATAAAAAATGGTTAGGAATTTTATTTGCAGAATTCGCTAAAATTCCTTACCTCACCGCTCACCCTTCTATCGCCAACTTTATTTTAATTGATTTTGGCAGTTTGGAGCTTTGTAAAAAAGCCAATGCAGCTCTTTTAGAACATGGCATTATTTTACGAGAAATGGGTGGATACGGCCTTGAAAATTGTTTGCGCATGACGATTGGAACCGAAGAGGAAAATCTTCAGGTTTTGGAAATATTGAAAGATCTTTAAATAGTTTTTTTTAAGTTCGCTGGTCGAGCGGAGT
>CANGQE010000167.1 GCA_947455845.1 Rickettsiales bacterium | reverse complement strand
GACCTACCAAAGTTTATGTTCAATGTTTTAGCACGGTAGCTTAAACTTTAGGTAGGTCTCGACTCCGCTCGACCAGCGGGATTCAGGTAATATAGAGGATTTATCGATTGCTTCTAAATCAAATTCTCCTTCGCCGGAAATTTTTTAGATTTTACATCCGCAGAGAATTTCTCTACGGCGCCTTTAATTTCATCGCAAAGACTGGCATAATATTTAACGAAGCGAGGTTTAAATTCTTGGTTTAATCCTAATAAATCATCAATTACCAGAACTTGACCATCACAATCGGCGGAAGCGCCAATGCCAATTGTCGGAATTTTTAAGGCAGCGGAAATTTCGCTAGCCAATTTTTCCGGAACTGCCTCGATGACTAAAGAAAAAGCCCCTGCTTTTTCGAGCAATTTTGCTGTTTCTAAAATCTCTTTAGCGGCTTTTTCGTCACGCCCTTGATATTTATAGCCGCCGATTTTGCGGACGCTTTGGGGTAAGAGTCCGATATGACCCATAACATTAATTTTATTTTCGACGAGAAATTTTACAGTCTCTACTAATTGAATAGAAGTTTCGATTTTAATGGCGTCACAACCGGTTTCATCAATTACTCTTCTAGCAGATTCTAGGGCTTGTTCCTTTGATTCTTCGTAGGTTCCAAAGGGTAGATCAATAACTATAAAAGATTTTTTTGTTGCTTTCATCACCGCTTTTCCGTGATTAATCATCATTTCAAGCGAGACATCGACAGTATCTTCAAAACCATAAATAACCATTCCCAGTGAATCACCGACTAAAATAATGTCACAAAAATCATCTAAGATTTTAGCCATTGGAAAAGTATAGGCGGTAAGACAAATTATTTTTTCCGAACCTTTTTTTTGTAAAATATTTTCTACTGAAACGCGCATTTTAATTAATTAAATCTTGAAAGAATGAGTTGGTTTTTTCCTGAAAAGTTTGATCCGGAGTTGGAAGATTTTTATCCGGTATGATGCGTGATGTGGCGTTATCAATTTTGATTAGTCCCAGATATTGTTTGGCTTGATCAAGATTAGTGCTTTGTGAAATTGATTTCATATTACCCTTAAGATTGGTGGCAATATTTATCGGAGTTTGTTTTTGCCTGTTTCCGGTTAAGAAAATAACATTAAATAGTGAATCAATATTGTTATTGGGAATATCAACGGTGCCAGATAAAATACCATTAACTGCCGGAGCAGTAATGTTGGCACGAATTCTTCCTTCCCTATCGCCATTGATTTGAATAGTACCGCTGGCTTGTTGGAAGACTGTTTTGCTTTCAGGATCTAATAGAATTTTTTCCGGATTTTTTAACTCTTGGTGATATTGCTGAGAGGCAAACATTTTTCTTACTAAATCATTTAATCCATATCCCTCCACCGTTGGAGCGTTAGCATTAAATTTTATTTCACTGACTAGATTTTTAGAGAATTCTTCTTTGCGATTTGCTGAAGCGGTGACGTTAGCTGAAATATTAGACACGCCGGAAACATTTTTGATGCCAACCAAATCCGTTAAAAGTGGCTGAATAGAGACGTTGGTAAAGGATAGATTGCCATTAACTACCTTATTAAGCCTCATTCCGATGAGGCCTTTATATTCAAGTCTGCCGTCATATAAATCGCAGCCAAATTCAGTATCATCAATATCGCCATTCTCCAATTTTCCTACTAATTTGACATTGTGAAGTTGGACATCATCAAGTTTTAAATTGGTGAGATTTAAAGAAATTTTTCCATAAAATCCTTCGAGTGAAGGTAGGGCAAAAAACTGATCGAAAAAATTACGATTTTTTAGAGTTTTGGCATCAGTTTTACCGCTGGTTTTATTTGGTTGAAGAGTTTCGTAATGGAAATTAGTTCCGGAAACATCTAAGCCGAATTTGAGTCTTTTTCCGCTAACATCTAATGCCAAACTGGCTTTTAAATCGGTTGTAAAAGATCTTAAATTAAGATCTTTTATTTCAACATAACCACGACCGAAGCGTAGCTTTACGGATTGATCGAGGAATTCTTCACCTTTATACATTAGAGAATCAAATTTCAGGCTTAGGTCGTTGTCGGAAGAAATATTGTTGAGCCATAAAAGTTTTTTGACTAATAGTCCCGGAGATAGATAAGCGTTTTGTCCAGAGGTTAAAAAATAATCATCAATATTGAATTTGTTGGTCTGAAATCTACTGGAAATCACCGGCAGTTTATTGCTATTATCTATTTTCAATTCACCTAAAAATTCACTGCTGCCGCTATTTAAGCTAAGATAAAAATTATTGAAGGTAACGTTGTTGGGTAACAAATATATGTCAGAATAAAGAGTATATTGTTTGAGATTTTCAAATTTCAGATTTTGCGATTCAATTTTCAGCCACTTAAAAACATCTTGAAGACTTGTGCCACTTATGTCGAGCTTGCCAACAAACTTTGGTAATTGAGCCGCATTGTCGAGTGCGCCATTAACCCTTAATATACCACCACCCGGTATTTTGAAAATCATCGGTAAAATCAAAATCTCACCTTGGCTGGAAACGGTTACATAAAGATCAACATCAGTTATTTCGCCTTCCAAATATTTCACATTGGCAATTCTTATTTCAGCGTTCAAATCGAAGTCTTTGATTTTATCGGTGAAATCAAAATTGATTGGTTCAATTTTTTTTGCTTTGATGTCTTCTCCGTTCGGGGCAAGGAGTTTGCTAACATCGGATTTTTGAGTGCTGGCGTTTTCGGTTGTAAGTGTAACCCCTGTCAATTGATCATCATGATGGGCACTTTGAGTGATATTGAGATTTGGGAGTGAAGGCGGAGTAGCAACTGCCTCGTCAGACCAGATTCTGTCGAGATCAAAATTATCCAAATCCAAATTAATATCAATCAAAGGAATTTTGTCGGAAAGGCTAATAATGGCACTGCCCTTTCCACTAATCACAGCAGAATTTATCACTAAGTTATCAATGGTAATTTCTTGAGAGTTATTGTTAATTTTGGCGCTAATTTTTATCGACTGAGCGTTATATTCTAACTTGTTGAAAATGACGCTATCGGCGCTGATATAAGTTTTATAAAAAGATTTTAGTTCTGCAGCCTCTCCTTCAATTTCTCCATTAAAATTGCTGCCTAAGAGTCCATGATTTTCTGAAGTGAAATTTCCTCTAATACTTAGTTCGGATATGGGAGAAGATATGTTCAGAAAAGAATCTGGTTCTTTTGATTTAGAGTTGAACTTGGCAAAGAGCTTAATGGTGCTGACAACGCCCTCACTGTTGAAATCTCCCTCGGAAGAGATTTTTGTTTTACCAATTTCAGTTTGAATATTGATGGCGGTAACTTCTTTTTTTCTGCCCAAGCGATCGTAGAGAATGGTCGTACCATTTTGAATTGTGATATTGGAAATATTTTTTAAATAAGCTGGGTCGGTATCGGAGATCGAAAAGAATTTTGCACTGAGACCTGAATCTGATTTTATCTCGCTAGG
>CANGQE010000166.1 GCA_947455845.1 Rickettsiales bacterium | reverse complement strand
TTGATCCAAATTTTATTCCGACTGCTGGAGATATTTTTACTAAAAATTTGTCGACTTAGAAGTTGTTAGTTTGGAGGGTGGGTTCTTCAGTGCCGACTAAAATAGTTGAGTAAAAACTTTTAAGCTCAATGCCAACTTCTTGCGCGGATACGATGCTAGCAGCACAACCATCGGCAAAAATTAAAAATGGCAGCAGGTCTTCAACACTAGCGGTATTTTGCAAATGCAGGCTGGTCGAGAGCCTTGCATGCCAAGTTAAAAGCGTGGCGTTCTTATAAAATCATGCGGTCTTTGGTGCTGGGAAATGCGCTGCGCCCGTAAAAATTATCTTCGTCGAGTAAATCTGATTTTAGGCTAGGTTTAAAAATCGAATAACGATGCTCAATTTGTGAGCGCTGCGCCAAAGTTTTCAACAAAGAGCGGCTATGATGATCATCCAATAAAGTTAAAGCGTAATCTATAAATTTTTGGTGAATATCATGTTCGGGAACCGCGGTAGAGATATAATTTAGATAGGTGCTTGGCATGACTAAGATTGGATACTACCTTCTCTAAATAGCACAATGAAATAGTTTGATTGAGTAATTGATTTACAACTTATGTGTTAATCTTGAAATAGATCATGAAACAACAATTTATCAGTTAGCAATTATCAATTAACCGTTGGTGGCTTGAGAACAAATGTTAACTGATAATTGTTAATTGATCTATCACTCAGACCAAACAGCATTAAGAAACATAAATGTCCCAACAGAATAAAAACCGTCACCCCCAAATTTCTTACAATTCCCGCCTCATTCACCGCGATGGTAGAGTGGTTAGAGTAAAGCGTAGCGGCATTAGAAGAATCTCACGCAATGATCTTTACGTTAACACCCTTAGTTCCTCTTGGATCAGACTCATCCTTGTTATAATTTCGCTCTATATCTTGGCTAATGCCGGCTTTGCATGGCTTTACATGCTTGAAGAAAATGGCATAGAAAACGCCCGACCTAACTCATTTTCTGATGCCTTCTTTTTTAGCGTACAAACTTTGGCAACCATTGGTTACGGGAAAATGTCTCCCGCCACAACTTTTACCAATATCTTGGTAACGATTGAAGCTTTGATGGGTCTATCCGGACTGGCTATTGTAACGGGTGTAATTTTTTCAAAAGTATCTTGGCCCAGCGCCCGAATATTATTTGGGAATTATGCTTTAATTTCTCACTACCAAAAAAGCATGAATTGCTTCATGTTTCGTTTAGGAAATTTACGCACCAGCCAAATTGCCGACCCCACAATCAAGGCAGTTTTAATCCGCGATGAATTATCGGAAGATGGTACAATAAGTAGGGGTTTTCATGATTTAAAACTTATCCGCAACAACGTTCCACTCTTAATGCCAAGCTGGACTGCAAAGCATCATATTACCAAAGATAGTCCAATATTTGGGATGACGTCAAAAGATTTAAACGAGCAAAACATTGAAATTATTGTTTCGGTAGCAGGTTTTGATGAAGCTCTTTCACAAACAGTTCACTCTCACCACTCTTACATCGCGAGTGAAATTAAATTTGGGGGAAAGTTTGTCGACATCATTAGTTGGGATAAGAAAGGTCGCACCAATGTTGATTATAAGCAGTTTCACAATATCTCTTCTTAGTGAAACAAAATCAGCCACAATATCCCCGCCGAGGTCAAAATAATTCCGATGATTTCTGAGGTTTTAGATTTTTCTTTGAGAATAAAATAAGAAACCGCCATCGCCATCACCAACTCGATCTGACCTACAGCCTTGACGTACACCACCTTCCCCAATCCAAAAGCGGTGAACCAGCACACCGATCCCAAAAAGCTAAGCACTGATGTTTTTACGAAGGCATATTTATTTTCCGCAGAAGTTAAGCTTTTTAAATCTTTCTTGAGACGCTTTTGATAAAGTTTGATCGTGATAAATACAATATTCTGAAAACAAATCACCCACATTAAAACCACGATTGCCGCTTTCATATGGAGATATCCGAAGGGGAACAAAGCGTCCGAGGCAATTTTTAAATTAAAGGCCGAAACCGAAAAACAAAATCCTGTCAATAATCCGTAAAACGCAGATTTATTATTTAACGATTGGAAAAACTTTTTAAACCCTTTGTTAAAAGCTAGTCCCGACATAAAAATCACACCTAGCGTCGCCACCATGATTGCAACAAAGCCACCAAAAGAAACTACTTCATTAAAAAATAATAACCCGATCAACATCGCTTGCAAAGCCTCGGTTTTGTAGAAGGCAATCCCAATGCTGAAATTTTTTGATTTGAAAGTTTGTAGTAAAAAAATATTGCCGGCGATTTGGAAAAGTGAGGTAACTAAACAATAAAGCACAAATTCTTGGCTCACTTTTAAATAAGTGAAAGCCACCACCATTATTGCAAAAGGCAGCGGTAGAATAAATCTCGACCAAGAAACCGTTAGAGCATCGAGTTTTTTATTGAGGCCCTTTTGCTCGAGATTTCTAAAAGTTTGTAATGCTGTAGCAGCGATGGTGTAGAGAATCCACGACATTTGGTTGGAGTTGTTTTTGGAATTGAGTAATCGCGATCAGATCCTGAAATAAGTTCAGGATGACGCCGAGAATAAGGAATGATCTTCCCTAAAACTTCGTCATCCTGAACTTGTTTCAGGATCTACTCACTTACTCACAGAAATTTTCTTGCTTGATTTCGCGAAGAAATTAAAACTCTTCGGGTGCAAAATGCATCATCAAAGTCACAATTTTAAGGAATATTTATGCCGGAAGTAGGAAAATTAATTGGTGGTTTTAGGGTTTTTAAAGCTACAACTTACCAACGCCAAAAAGATGTAATTCATCACTTATTGGAACAGGGTCAAAAGCCCTCAACAATGGTTATCTCTTGCGTTGATCTTAGACTGGCTCCTGCCGAAATTTTTTCTAGCAATCCGGGAGAATTATACGTTCTAAACAATGTAGGCGGCCTTGTACCAAAATATGGCACCGGCGGAATTCACGGTATTATGGCTGCCATTGAATATGCCGTGACTACTCTCGAAGTTGAAAATATCGTAGTGCTCGGACATTCCAAATGCGACAGTATTAAAACTATGATGTCTGATAAATTTTCTGCTACTAACGGACTTTCAGAATCCATGAAAACATGGCTTTCAGTTGCCAGTGAAGCTCGCGATGCCGTAAAAAGAGAAATGTCAGATCGCACCGAAGAAGAACAGCAAGAATCTTGCGAACATGAATCAATCATAATTTCACTACGCAATCTTCTAACTTATCCCTACATTTCAAAGCGCATGGGGCAAAATAAATTAAATATTTTTGGCTGGCACTTTGATATTGAAACGGGAGACATCAGAGCTTTCAATCCGGCGACAACATTTTTTGATCCGATTTATTAAACATTAAGTTTCTACTGCGCGAAACTCGACCCCGTTAGTCGACTCATTCCACAAGGTCCGCTGGTCGAGCGGTGGGGAGACCTAACAGAAGTTT
>CANGQE010000165.1 GCA_947455845.1 Rickettsiales bacterium | reverse complement strand
TGGTAAAGTTACAAAAGCCCGTGCTAAAATTTTGCGTGAGGCGGGTGAACAAGAATTACAGAAATTTTTGGCAAGCCAAATTGGCAGAAATTTAACTGTAATTATTGAAAAAGATGGGGTTGGAAAATCAGAAAATTTCTTGGATGTAAGACTTGCTGAGGGAAAGAAATTACAGGCTGGTGAAATTTTGGAAGTGCAAGTCTTGTCAGTTGAGGGAGCTTGCTTAATTGCTAATTAATCTAGAAGCTTCCAAAGCTCGCTGGTCGATCGGAGTCGAGACCATTTAGAAGTTCTTGCTGCCGATGTTACAACAAAGGAGATAAACATTAAAATGGTCTCGACTCCGCTCGACCAGCGAACTTTGGGTTCTGTAGATACGCTAAATATTCTATTTTATGATAAAGTCATTTATTGCGATTGCATTGATTCTGGGTTTGTCAAATTGCAGTCTGTCGAGAAATTTAACCTGTCAGGCAAGGTATGGCAAGGAGCAAGAGGCTGATCAAACTCTGTGTAAAACTAAACCCGAAGATAGAAAGAAAAAGGCTTTGGAGATTTTGGGTAAGTCAGTTGGATCAGTAAGTCTTTTCTACGAGAAGATGGGAAATGGAGAGAGTTTTCAAAAAGCCGCGCTGAGTAAATATAAAGAATATCGAGGAAGTAAGAAGGATTTAGCAAAAAGTTACCGCATCTTAAATGAGTTAAGAGAGTCCTCAAGCGGGTATAAAAATCTACAAGCCAAGAAGATTAACGACATCATTGAAGCTAGTTACTACAATTACGAAATTCGCAAATATTCGAAACTTTTGAAGGTGGAATTGGGCGTTGATGGTTTAGATAATGTTCAAACTTATGTAGAATATATTAACCAAATTCCTGAAATAATTCTGATAAGAAGAGAAATAGATCTTTCAATAAATTTGGCTGATAAATATATCAAAGAGATAATAAGAGGTGGGCTCAAGATCGAAAAAGCTATTCTGCAAAAAAGAGGTGTTCCCAAAAAAATTAACTGTTTTGGCAAAGGGGCCATTAGCCATATTTTAATGGTAAATAAATTGCCGGAAATTTCGGGAAATTGTTTTTACGCAGTGGGGCCTTTGCAGATAATGCAGGTGTCAAAAAAAGGTGTTTTGGCAAAATTGCCTAACCCTTATGTGAGTCCATATTCCAGCAATGAATTGATTTTTATTTACACCAATACCGGCAGTTTAATAGATGGGCGAATCTTGGACGGAATTTATGTCTATCCAACCAAGCCATATTCATTTAGTTCTCCTTCAGGAGTTCGAACAATTGCCGCATTTAAAGAGGTTGATGTGAAAGGTCTCTTTTTTATTTTTGATTAAGTTGACTGCGAAAATTACTCAAATTAACAATCGACCAAAATCCACCGCGATAAAATTTTTAATTCACCAATTAAATTTAAAACCCATGAAAGATTCCCCGCTGCAAAACTATTTTTCCGTTCTGGAAAATATTAAAAAACAAATCAAAGAATCCCGCCTTAAGGCCTCTCTGTCAGTGAATTCTGAAATTATCAGACTTTATTGGAAAATCGGATTTTCAATTTTAGCAAAACAAAAAACTGCTAAATGGGGTGACAATGTGGGTAGTGTAAAAATACACTTATAATAATAACGATAGTTGGGCGAAAAAATTAAAAACTTAAAAAATGTTAAAAACAAATCGCCTAAATCTTCGACCTTTTAGGACGGAAGATTTTTTGCTTTTTTGTTAGATTATTAACAGATCCTGAACTTGTTTGATTTGCAACAGCCCCTTGAAAGATCTGTTGTGATGTTCGGAATGTGGCATCAGAAAAAACTTTCAAATTTCACTCTCAACTATTGACGCCAAAAATCACTGACGCGATGATGTTGTAACTATTCAAAACACTTCCCAAATCAAAAATCAGAAAATGACAATCTCGCAAAAATCTTATCTTGAATCCAAGTCTTGGGCCTTCGAAGAAGCGCGCCGTATTTTAGAAAAAGTTGGGGGGAAAACTCCGGCAAAAGGTTACGTATTATTTGAAACCGGCTACGGACCATCAGGCTTGCCGCATATTGGAACTTTTGGTGAAGTAGTGCGCACTGCGTTTGTGCGTCATGCTTTTTCCTGCATCGCGCCGGAAATTGCGACTAAGATGTTTTGTATTTCGGACGATATCGATGGGCTGCGTAAAGTGCCGGATAATATTCCTAATCAAGAAATGGTGCGGGATAATTTGGGCAAGCCTTTAACTTCAGTTCCCGATCCTTTTGGTACTCACCAATCTTACGGGCATCACATGAATGCGCGCTTGTGTGCTTTCTTGGACTCTTTCGGATTTGATTACGAATTCATCAGCGCTACCGACAAATACAAGTCGGGAGCCTTTGATTCTACAATGTTGCGGGTGCTTGAAAAATACGAAGAATTAATGGATTTGATGTTGCCTACTTTAGGTGGTGAGCGTCAAGAAACTTACAGCCCATTCATGCCGATTGATCCTGAGACGGGCATCGTAATTGACAAAGGTGTAAAAGGTGTAAACAAAAAAAATGGCACGGTGATTTACATTAATCACAAAGGTGAAGAAAAAGAAATTCCTGTGACGGGCGGCAATTGCAAATTGCAGTGGAAAATTGATTTCGGAGCGCGCTGGTATTCGTTAGAAGTTGATTACGAAATCTACGGAAAAGATCACCAGCCTAATGAAAAAATTTACCGTCGCGTTTGTGAAATCTTGGGCGGCAAGCCTCCCGTTAATTTCACTTACGAAATGTTTTTGTCCGATACTGGCGAAAAAATTTCCAAATCAAAAGGCAATGGAATCTCGGTGGAAGATTGGTTGAAATATGCGCCGGCTGAGTCAATGAGCCTGTTCATGTATCAAAAACCAAAGACGGCGAAACGTCTTTATTTTGATGTAATCCCGAAAGCGATGGATGAATATTTAACTTTTGCTTTGGCTTTTGCCGCGCAAGAAGAGTTGGTGAAGTTGGATAATCCGGCTTACCACATTCATCAGGGAAAAATTCCGGCGATTAATTTTAATTTGAGCTACTCGCTTTTGCTGAATTTAGCTAGTGCCTGCAACCCTGAAAATGACTCGGTGCTTTGGGGTTTTATTTCCAAATATCAGGCCGGTTTAACACCAGAAAATGCGCCGCTTTTGAAGAAGATGGTTCATTGCTCGATTTCTTACTACAATGATTTCATCCGCAAAAATAAAAAATATCGTGAGGCTACCGAAGCTGAGAAATTAGCTTTCGCTGAGCTAGTTGAAACTTTAAAAAATGCCACTGATGAACAAAAAAATGACGGTGCTTTGTTGCAAAATTTAGTCTTTCAAGTTGGTAAAAATCACGGCTACGAAAAAAATATGAGGGACTGGTTTTTGGCTTTGTATCAAGTTTTACTTGGCTCAGATCAAGGCCCGAGAATGGGATCTTTTATTGCCTTATTTGGAATCGAAAATTTTGTGAAATTGGTGGGAGAGAGAGTTTAGTTTTTATTACTAACTTCCCACAACCCGCTGG
>CANGQE010000164.1 GCA_947455845.1 Rickettsiales bacterium | reverse complement strand
GGCGGCTTTACTTGGTGCTCACATCATTAAAGTTAAACCACCAACTCAAGCTCTTGAAAATCTTGATGCGATTAAAGTTTACGAAAAAGTAAAAATTCCTGTTACCAGCATGGAAGAGCGTATCAGACACGTAATGAAAACTACTTTTAACAACAGAAGAATCGTAGTTTTCTCCGGTGGCAATGCCAAAGGTGAAAATGATATTTACAACGAAATCCGTGAAATCTACAAAGGTGGTGCTAATGGTTCCATCATTGGTCGTAACACCTTCCAACGTCCACGTCAAGAAGCGTTAAAAATGTTGGAAAACATTGTTAAAATCTACCAAGGAAAGTTCTAACTAAATAGGTATCACCACATACTAAAGGGCATCTCTAAAAATTGCCTTTTTCGGTACTTTTGTCGCCAGCTAAAATTTTTGGAACTCACGTACTGTGGTACGCTCAAGTTACAAAAATTTTATCTGACAACAAAATTCCTCGAGAAATTCAATTTTTAGAGACGCCCTAACCACTTAAAACCCAAACCCAAATGTCTACTCTAGCTATGAACCTAACCAGTATTGATACATTAGCTTTTTCAAAAAGAATGCAGAAGGCGGGTCTTGCGCAGAAAACAGCTGACGAGCTTGCCGAAGCGCTTAAAGAAACGCACAGTCAATCAATCGAGAGTTTTGCCACTAAGTCTGATTTAGAAAATAAAATAGATAAGTCTGAATCAAAACTTGAACAAAAAATAGATTTGGTTAGGAAAGATGTAGAGCTAGTTCGCAAAGATCTTCAACTATCAATCGAGTCAACCAAGAGCGAGATAATCGTCAGAATTGGCCGAGCAATCTATCTTGCTGCGGGATTAATTATTAGTGCGATTGGTATTGCCGTTGCCATTTTAAAATTTTGATTAGCGTTAAAAACCTATCCATTTCTTTTCAAAATACTGAAGTTGTTCACAATATTTCTTTCGATTTTTCTGCGCGAAAAATTACTGCGCTGGTTGGACAAAGCGGGTCGGGGAAGTCAGTTACGGCACTAGCAATTCTAGGCCTTCTGCGCAAAGCAAAAATTTCAGGTGAGATTACTTTTAATCAAAAAAATTTACTTACCTTAGATGAAGAAAAACTCTGCCAAATTCGCGGCAAAGAAATCGGTTTAGTCTTTCAAGATCCTAATATTTCTCTCAATCCTCTCCACAAAATCGGCAAGCAAATTGCTGAAGCAATCACCATTCACAATCCCAAAATTTCCAGAAAAAATCTGCAAAATCTTGTTTTAGAATTGCTGAAAATTGTTGAGTTAGAATCTCTTTCTACAAGGTTAAATGATTACCCCCACCAACTTTCTGGTGGCCAAAAACAGCGCGTAATGATTGCCATTGCGCTAGCCAATAATCCCAAAATTCTAATCGCTGATGAGCCGACAACGGCGCTCGATGTGGCAATTCAAAATGAAATTCTGGATTTGCTTTTGCGTTTAAAGAATGAGCTGGGAATCGCGATTTTATTCATTACTCACAATTTAAGAATCGTTAAAAAAATTGCTGACGAGGTAATCGTTTTAAATGCCGGAAAAATTGTTGAACGGGGCACAGTCGCTGAAATTTTTTCAGCACCGAAGGATGATTACACTAAGTTGCTAATGAGTGGTGCGGTGGTGCAGAAAGTGCAAATAAAAAAGCCGCAAACAGCCGAAGTTTTGACGGTAAAAAATCTTTTCGTGACTCACCAAATCAAAAAATCTTTTTTAAAAAAAGAAAATTTCCACGCTAATTCTGATCTAAATTTTTCACTGCAAGCCGGTCATAATTTAGGTGTGATTGGTGAAAGCGGCTCGGGAAAATCGACTTTGGCTTTGGCTTTGCTAAACCTGATTCCGCAAAGCGGAGAAATAAAATTTTTCAATCAAAAATCTTGGCAAAAAAATAATTTTGAATTGCGGAAAGATGTGCAGATTATTTTCCAAGATCCATTCTCTAGCCTTGATCCGCGGATGTTGATACGAGATATTATTTTGGAAGGACTAATAATTCATGCGGTACAAGACTCCTTTGCAAAAGGAGGTGGCGTCGAAGGCGACGGAGGATTTGGTTCCAACAAACTCGAAAATAACTCTACCTCATCTCAAGAAAATCACCCGTCATCCTCCTCCGCTGAGGCTAAGACGGGACACCGCCCTCTTTTGCGAAGAGGGCTTGCAGCACAACTTGAGAGCGTCATGCAAAAGCTGGGTCTCGATTTAGCTTTGCAAAACCGCTACCCCCACGAGCTTTCCGGCGGACAACGCCAGCGTGTCGCAATTGCCCGTGCCTTAATTTTAAATCCGAAAATTTTGGTGTTAGATGAGCCGACCTCAGCCCTTGATCTGCTTACTCAAAATGAAATAATAAAGCTGCTGCTGGAAATCCAGCAAAACCAAGAAATTTCTTACATTTTAATTTCCCACGATCTCGAAGTTGTGGCGCAAATTGCGGATCAGATTATGGTTTTAAAGGATGGGAAAATCTCAGATCCCAAAAGTTCTTACACAAAACAATTAATGTCGAATTTTTAGCTAAATCATTATGAATCAACATAAGGAAGAAAGGCAGGAAACGATTACAATCATTGGTTCGGGTCAGATAGCGGCGGCGCTTGCCGGAGCTTTGGCTTTGCGTAATAGGCGCTTGATCAAAAGAGGGGTTAAGCCATTAAAGATTTCGATTTTGGGAAGAAAAAATAGCGAGAGCGTGGCTGCGATGAAGCTGCGTGGAATCACGCTTCATTACATGTGGGGCGGCAGAAAAAAAACATCAGTGATTAAGTCGAGTAAGTTTTGTATTGCCGGTGATGCGAATGAAATTCTTCGAGAAAACGGTGCGCAGGATCACATTTTTGTTGTGACGAAGGCTTTTGATCACGATGAAAAATTATTGGAAACAATAAAATTATTACAAAGACCAAGCGGCGATGATCCGGTAACAACGGTAATTCTAGCGCAAAATGGCGTACCTTGCTGGTTTATGAAAGGTTCAAAACATTCTGAAATTGTGCTCGATTCAATAAGAAATAGTGCGGGACTTTTGGAGGCAATTAAAGATTGCAGCATGGTGGGATGTGTTTTGAACCTAGCGGTTAATGTGCGCACAGACCCTAGTAATGACAAACCAATTCATGGCGTGTACGACATTGCAACACCATTTGAAAAGATCGCAATTCCAACCGACAGCATTGATGGCAAATATCGCGAGAATCTCTGCAACTTGCATGAAATATTCATGGATTCTGGTATAAAAGTGCAATCAGCGGGAATGGATCTAAAGCTGGAAGTATTAATCAAGTTACAAATAAATACTGCGGTAAATGGTATCTGCGCAATTGCTGGAAAAACAATCGGAGAGGTGATGGATAATGATTCGCCGTTCAGAGTTGTGGCTCTTGCGGCAGCGCAGGAAATCAATAATTTTTCCCTAAGTCTAATCCACAAAGAGTTGAGAAGTGAAGAAGAGCTTCAGCAAGTTTGGCAAAATAATGCCAGCCACTTTCCCAGCATGGAGCGGGATTTTGCTTTTGGTAATAAAATGGAAGTTG
>CANGQE010000163.1 GCA_947455845.1 Rickettsiales bacterium | reverse complement strand
TTCACCTAAAAATTTCCAATCAAATAAATGTGAGGGATCTTGTTTGCGATCAAGGAATCCTGTTTCTTTTACGTAACCAATATCCGAATGACCAACAACGTTACTCTCCTCGATCTCATATTTCGCAATTAAATACTGACAAAGCTGAACTCCCGCTTGCATCTGCGCCATCTCAAATTTTTTGACAAAAGGTGACGAGTTAATAAATTCAATTCCAATCGAATTTTTATTCAAAGCTTCGCAGCCTTTCCAAAAACTAACTCCGGCATGAAAAGCGACATCATTTTCTTCCACTAATTCAAAAATTTTTCCATCTTCATCAATCAAATAATGAGCGCTAACTTGATGTTCAAAAAACTGCTCAATTGCATGCTCCACTGACTTTGCCTCAACGTGATGCAAAACTAAAAAATCAATTTTTCTCACTTCATTTTTTTTCTCAAAAAATTCTGAAAATTTTCTGCTTTTATCAATCTGCATATTTTTTGACATTAAAGATTCTAAAACTAACTTTTGCCGCTCCAATTTCCATTCCCTTGGCAGTCTCAAAAACCAAGCGGATAATCAATCCTTTTACTTCAAAAATATGGCTAGCAAAAAAGACGCAGTAAAAAACAATTCTACAGCTAAATCTGCAACAAGTAATCTTACTTCTAAAGATATCGAAGCTCTTCAATTTCACATGATGGGTCAACCCGGAAAGGTTTCCATGCAACCAACCAAGCCTCTTAACACTCAACGCGACTTAGCATTAGCTTACTCACCGGGAGTTGCAATTCCTTGTCTAGAAATTCAAAAGAATCCTGATTTAGCTTACGATTACACTTCTAAAGGAAATTACGTTGCCGTAATTTCAAACGGAACTGCGGTTCTCGGACTTGGTAATTTAGGCGCTTTAGCCGGTAAGCCAGTAATGGAAGGTAAATCAGTTTTATTCAAAAGATTCGCTGACATTGATTCGGTTGATATTGAAGTTGCTACCGAAGACGCCGATGAATTTATTAATTCCGTTAAATATTTAGGACCAACTTGGGGCGGGATTAATCTTGAAGATATTAAAGCGCCGGAATGCTTCATCATTGAAAGCAAACTTCGTGAATTAATGGATATCCCTGTTTTCCACGATGACCAACACGGTACTGCCATCATCTCTGCCGCAGGTATTATCAACGCTCTCCACATCTCAGGTAAAAAATTCAAAGACATTAAAGTAGTAGTAAACGGCGCCGGTGCTGCCGGTATTGCTTGTTTGGAACTTTTAAAAGCAATGGGCTTGCCGCACGACAACGCTATTCTTTGCGACACTAAAGGTACAATTTACAAAGGCAGAACTGAAGGAATGAACCAGTGGAAATCTGCTCACGCCGCCAATACTAAAGCCCGCACTCTTGCTGACGCAATGAAAGGCGCTGACGTATTTTTAGGCCTTTCAGTTAAAGGTGCAGTTACCAAAGACATGGTGAAATCAATGGCGAAAAACCCAGTGATTTTCGCAATGGCTAACCCAGATCCTGAAATCACTCCTGAAGAAGTTCACGCTACTCGCTCAGATGCCATCGTTGCTACGGGCCGTTCTGACTACGAAAACCAAGTTAATAACGTAATGGGATTTCCTTACATTTTCCGTGGTGCTCTAGATGTTCGTGCTTCAACAATTAATGAAGAAATGAAAATCGCCGCTGCTCACGCAATTGCTAATCTAGCACGTGAGCACGTTCCTGAAGAAGTAATCAAAGCTTACGGCGGCCGCGACATGAAATTTGGCCCGCATTACATTATTCCGACTCCTTTCGATTCACGCTTAATTCACGTAGTACCAGTTGCCGTCGCTAAAGCTGCGGTTGAAACTGGTGTTGCCCGCAAACCAATTAAAGATTGGGATGCCTACACTCGTCAACTTCAAGCCCGCCTTGACCCAACAGTCAACAGCATGAGCATGATTTTCGACAAGCTCGAAAGAAGTCCGAAAAAAGTAATTTTTGCTGAAGGTGAACAACCTGAAATAATCCGCGTTGCTGCAATGTGGCGCGACTCCAGCTACGGTAAACCAATTCTAGTTGGTAAAGAAAAACGTATTTTGGAAAATATGAAAGAAGCTAATGTCGATCCGAAAGGCATCGAAATTTACAACGCTTCGATCTCTGACGAAAATAGCAAATTCACCGATTACCTTTACAAAAAATTGCAACGCAGCGGTGTTCTCCGTTCTGACTGCTCACGCATGATCAAAAATGACCGCAATATTTTTGCCGCGTCAATGCTTGCCTGCGGACATGGTGACGCTTTAATTACTGGTCTAACTCGTAGTTACAGCCAATCTTTGACTGATGTTTGGAAAGTGATTAAAAACAAAAAAGAGAAAATCGTTCTTGGTATTTCAATGGTGATCTCCAAAGGAAAAACCATTTTCATTTCCGACACGGCTTGCTCTGAACTTTCTTCTTCTGAACGTTTAGTTGATATTGCTATTCAAACTGCTGCCAAAGTTCGTGACATGGGTTACGAACCACGTGTGGCTTTCTTGTCATTTTCAAATTTTGGTTCGGCTTTAAAAACTGAATCAAGCCGCATCAAGCACGCTGTTGAAATTCTTGACGGCATGAAAGTTGATTTTGAATATGATGGCGAAATGACTGCTGACGTGGCCTTAAACATGGATAAAATGGCACGTTACCCATTTTGCCGTTTAACTGCCCCAGCTAATATTTTAATCTGTCCAGGATTACACTCAGCTTCAATTGCGACCAAGCTTTTAGAAGAAGTTGGAAATTGTACAGTAATCGGCCCGATATTGGATGGTTTTGAAAAATCAGTTCAAATCGTGACCATGCGCTCATCAATTAGCGACATCCTAAACATGGCTGCAATTGCTGCAGTTGGATCTGAAAAAGTAAGTAAAAAATAATTATGTCAGACGATCAAGCGGCATCCCAGCAACAGAATCTAGCAACTAACCGAGCTTTGGAACATGCAAGGGAAGCTAATAGCCCGAGCCAAGGTGAAGTTGGCTCCGGTCAAAGTGTTGGCGGAAGTAGTGGCGAAGGTATTACTCCCGGTATGACCTCTTTTGGTGAAAATAGTATTGAACTATTTTCACCGGAGAATCTTGACTCCACCCTTGGTAAGTTGAGAGAAGGCTGCATGAAACAAAATTTCACCGACGTCGCCGGCGCAGCATTTGAACATTCCGGCCCAATGCAAGGTGTGGATAAAATTTCCGAAGAGGTAAAAATGCAACCTCACGCCGGACAAAATGTGGCTCCACCACATGCAATGAATGATTTACAAACCAAAAAAATGGGTATGGGTAGGGAGTAATTTATGAAATCTGAGCAAAAATGTGGTGATAAATCTTGTGGGTGTAACAGTACACCGGAGAAGAAAGATGAGTATGTAGACTTAACCAGCGTTACGATTACGAATGAAGTTAAGAAAGAAACTAAAGACGATCCCACAAAATTCGGCGACTGGCAAGTGAATGGTAGAGCGATTGATTTTTAGTTAAAACTTCTAATCCCAAAAAAATTCGCTGGTCGAGCGGAGTCGAGACCATTTTAATGCTTGACTCCTTTGTTCTAGAATCGGCGGCAGGAACCTCTAAATG
>CANGQE010000162.1 GCA_947455845.1 Rickettsiales bacterium | reverse complement strand
GTCCAGTCCACGCGGTAAAATTAATAGTCAAAAAAACACAAACAAAAATGAACTCCGTAACCCTCACCGCTTCAGCACTAGAACGCATCCGTGAAATAAAACAAAAAGACGTGAATCACGAAAAATTCTTGCGCGTTTCAATTTCCGGCGGTGGCTGTAGCGGCTTTCAATATATTTTCGAACTCGACGATAAAAACCTCGAAGGCGACATTAAAATTTCCGAAGAAGATTCTAAAATTCTAGCAATCACCGACGAAGCCTCTTTACCATTTTTAACCGGCTCTGAAATCGAATTCGTCAGAGAACTTGGCGCTTCTTACTTCAAAGTTACTAACCCAAATGCTAAAGCCAATTGCGGCTGTGGCAGCTCTTTTAGTATTTAACAATTAACAATTTAGTTCTATCTACTTTGTTATGTAATTTTATCTCAAATCTCTCTCCATTGTCACCCCGCAGCAACTGCAAGGTGACAATGGAGAGAGATTTGAGATAAGCTTATAGAGATTACCCAAGCAGGCCTATTCAAATCTGAAGTAGCTTTGGTATTACTAGTTTAGCCAAATGTTAATTGTTAATTGCTAACTGATAAATAACTCCCATGTCTTTCCAAAAAATAATCTTCGATCTACAAAATTTCTGGGCCTCTCATGGTTGTGCCATCCTACAGCCAATTGATACCGAAGTTGGCGCCGGAACTTTACATCCTGCCACAGTTCTCCGTGCTTTGGGAAAAAAACCTTGGAAAGTTGCTTACGTACAACCAAGCAGAAGACCAACTGACGCCCGCTACGCTCAAAATCCAAATCGCTTAAGCCATTATTACCAGTTTCAAACTTTACTCAAACCGGCACCAAAAAATATTAAAGATCTTTACTTGCAAAGCCTTGATTTGATTGGTTTAGACACTAAAAATAACGACATCAGATTTGTTGAAGACGACTGGGAAAATCCTTCCGTCGGCGCTTCCGGCTTAGGTTGGGAAGTTTGGTTTAACGGTATGGAAATTTCACAATTCACCTACATGCAACAAGTTGGCGGCATTGAATGCGAAGTAATTCCCGGAGAAATTACCTACGGGCTAGAGCGTATCGCCATGCATGTTCAAGGCGTTGATTCAATTTTTGACATTAATTGGAATGGCCTCGAAGGTGCTGATAAAATTTCTTACGGCGATGTTTTCAAACAAAGTGAAATTGAAAATTCAGGGTTCATTTTGGAGCACTCCAATCTTGAAGTCTTGTTTAAAAACTTTTCCGAAAGCAAACAGCAATCCGAATTTTTAGCCGAAAAAAAATTGGCCATCCCAGCTTACGAACAAGCCTTAAAAGCTAGCCATCTTTTGAATTTACTTGATGCTAGAGGCGCGATTTCAGTGAATGAGCGAGCTTCTTACATTGCGCAAATTCGGGGGTTAGTGAAGGCAGCTTGTGAGTTGGTAGTAGAAAGTAATTAGCAGTTAACAATTAGCAATTAACAGTTGGCAGCAATGCCAACCAAACTGAAATGTTTTATTTATGACAGAATTCGATCCGGTTATTTACTTAGACAAACTCATCCAGCTTCTAAATCAAATTCCTCACTTTGGATTAATAACCATCACCATCTGCCTTCTTTGTGCTTACAAAAGATTTTCCGCTTCCACTTATCTTCTGATTCTTACGCTTTATTTTTTAAGGTGCGACTTTGGTCAATTTTTTTGGGGCTTCTACTCGCTAATCGCCACAATAGCCACAATTCCACTAGTACGTCGCGTCATAATAACTGAGCAATTAGTTCTACTTATTAAAAAACTTGGCCTTCTGCCGAAAATTTCTGAAACCGAAAAAATCGCTCTAACTTCGGGTGGTGTTTGGGTTGATGGCGAACTTTTTTCCGGTCGCCCTAATTTTAAATGGATCTTCGCTCAAAAATATCCTCACCTTACTCCTGAAGAACAAAGCTTCCTTGAAAATGAAGTTGAAGAAGTTTGCCGCCTTTGTACTGATTACGAAGTGCAAAAAGCCCGCGACTTGCCGGAAAATGTTTGGAAATTTCTGCGCGAGAAAAAATTCTTCGGCATGATTATTCCTAAAGAATATGGCGGGTTGGCTTTCTCAGCTTACGCGCACAGTTGTGTCATTCAGAAATTATCTTCCCGCTCAGTTCCTTTAGCAATTACTGCAATGGTTCCTAATTCACTTGGACCTGCAGAGTTATTGATGCATTACGGTACTAATGAACAACGTAATCACTATTTACCACGCCTTGCCGATGGTAGAGAATTACCTTGCTTTGCCCTTACCGAACCAACCGCCGGAAGTGACGCTACTTCAATTATTTCTAACGGCGTTTTATTTAAAGATGACAATGGCGACATTAAAATTCGTCTAAATTGGAATAAGCGCTACATCACCCTTGGAGCTTACGCCACTTTAATCGGCGTCGCTTTTCAATTACGTGATCCAGATAAAATTCTCTCTGAAAATGAAGATGTCGGCATCACTTGCGCTTTAATTCCACACACTACCGAAGGTGTACGACAAGGTCGCCGCCACGATCCGCTCGCAACTCCATTCGTAAATTCTCCCCTTAACGGCGAAAATGTTATTGTGGGTTTAGATACCGTAATTGGCGGACAAGCCGGAGTCGGCAAAGGCTGGAAAATGTTAATGGAATGCTTGGCTGCAGGACGCGGAATCTCCCTACCCTCAACCAGCTCCGGTGGTTCTAAATTTGTCGCTCGCGTCGTCAGCTCTTACTCCGCAATTCGTAATCAATTCGGCACTGCCGTTGGAAAATTTGAAGGTGTCGAAGAAGTGCTGGCTCGTATCGCTTCCCGTACGTACGCAGTTGATGCTTTGCGCACCTTCACTGCCGGATCAATTGATTCAGGTGATAAACCCGCAGTTATTACCGCAATTGCCAAATATCACGCCACTGAAATATTCCGCCAAAACATCAATGACGGCATGGATATTCTAGGCGGACGCGGCATTATCCGTGGACCTCGCAACGTTTTAGCTAACGCTTATTTCTCAACACCAATCTCGATTACCGTTGAAGGCGCGAACATCGTGACCCGCAGTTTGATTCACTTCGGACAAGGTGCCATCATGTGTCACCCTTACGCTTTCAAAGAAATTGAAGCCTTAGAAAAAAATGATCTCAAAAATTTTGACTGCATATTTTTTGCTCACATTAACCACTTAGTTAGCAACTTAGTACGCTCAGTAATTTTGTCTTTGACTCGCGGCTATTTCAGAAAACCTTTTAAACGCTGCCTAGTTTCCAAATATGAACGCAAACTTGCTTGGTGCTCTGCCACCTTCGCACTTCTTGCCGACATTGCTTTGGCGCGTTTTGGTGGTAATTTAAAACGTAAGGAAAAAATCAATGGTCGCTTTGGTGACGTGCTTTCAGCAATGTATTTAGGCGTCTGCGTTCTAAGAAAATTTAATGAAAATGGCTGCAAAAAAGAAGAAGTTCCTTTGGTTGAACATGCCATGAAAGAACTTCTCGGAAAAGCTCAAGTTGGAATTGAAGGACTTTACCAAAATCTTTTTGGCTGCGTCGGCAAATTCTTCTTATTTCCTTTTGCAATGTGGGCCCGTTTCAATGCTTTTAGCTGCCCTGCTAATGAC
>CANGQE010000161.1 GCA_947455845.1 Rickettsiales bacterium | reverse complement strand
TACGGAAGAAGATTACGAAAGGGCGCAGCGCATGGCTTCAATGTTAATTAAAAATGTTAAAGAAGAAAATCGTTGTGGCAGCGGTTTTGATGTGCATGGCTTTCGTACTAAAGAAGAAGGAGAAGATAACTTTATCCGTATTTGTGGTGTTGATGTAGAATTTGACAAAAAAATTGACGCTCATTCTGATGGTGATGTTGGTATTCACGCCCTAATAGACGCACTTTTGGGTGCGATAGGTGAAGGCGATATTGGCGAACATTTTCCGCCTTCAGATTCAAAGTGGAAAAATATTGATTCACGTGAAATGCTAAAAACGGTGAATCATCTATTAATTAAAAAAGGCGCCTCAATTTTAAATATCGACATCACTTTAATTTGTGAAAAGCCAAAAATTTCTAAATTTAAAATTCAGATGAAGGAAGAGTTGGCGAAGGTTTTAAATATTTCTAAAGCTCGGGTGAATGTTAAAGCTACAACTACTGAAAAATTAGGATTCTTGGGGCGCGAAGAAGGAATCGCAGCGCAGGCTGTAGCGTCGATTTGGATGGTGATGACGGAGGAATAACTTCAGAGAATTTAGACTAAGACTTATTTTTCTTCGGAATTGAAAGATGCGGCAGCGCTAGGTTTAAATCAATTTTGCCATTGGCAACAAACCCATCCATCAGTTTGAAGATTCTATCCTCAACATGCTCCTTTGATGTACCCTTGCCATATTCATTCTCGCAATAAGCTAAGAATTTCAAGCAAAAATCTTGGTATAACTTAAACAAGTCGTCTAGATCTAAGTTGGAGAAATAATAAGGTGAATTGGGGCGTAGATGTTCACGTTTTAAAAATCCAATAGCGAAAGAGTAGGAAAAAAATTGGATGAATTTAGGGTCTTCTAATACACCAATATCGGCACCATAATCCAAGCCATTTTGCAACATTTTAGTAAATTCATTTTTACCATTTTCGAACTCATCAGCATCGTCTAAAAGAGGGGATGGATCAAAAGTATCGTTGGTAAAAATATGGTTAAAAATGGCAATAATTTGATCGACCGTGATGTATTTCTTTAAACTGCCAAAAATTTCGGCAGAGCCATTAATCATCGGAGAATAATCTTCGGATAATTGTACCACCAATTTATTTTTAACTTTTTCAAGGTTGGGCAATTCCGGATGTTGATTACCATCGGCGCTTCCGGCCTTCTTTTTGGCACGAGCGTGGTTAATGCGGTTGGAAGTAATGACAATAAAGGTTGGTAATAATAGTGCCGCTCCAATATTAGCGCACATGAAAGTGACGTAAGATATAATCGCGGATGAGGCGGTTAGGTTGCCCAAGATATAGTTGGGGTTAATAAGGCTGCCTATGGTATAAAGGTTAGAAATAAAGACGCCTAGCATCAGAATCGTTCCCGGCACGATAAATTTCGGGCGTACCATCGGGTTTAGAAGCTCGATGACATTTACTGTTTTAAAGAAAGGAATTTTAAAGCGAGGCTGAGCTTTATCGTAAGCGCGTAGATAATGATGGATCTCGGCCAGAGTTTTGCTGTGACGAGGTGGATACTTGTAAGAGGTGAGCTTAAAGTCTTTAATCTTTTCAGTCATAATTTGCCAAATTTTGTGATTCTTCTTGGACAAAATTCATCCTTTTTTCCACCGTAATTCTGAGTTGGTCCATCTCTTCCTCGCAGGCATTTTGAGGAACGTAAATTGGTGATTCATCAAAGTAAAAGCAAATTGTTGAAAATGGCAGAGGGATCACAAACTTGTCCCAAGTGTTAAGTTTTTTAAATCGTGAAGCTGAGTAAGATCCCGCCAAAATTCCGGCCCGAGAAATGCGGGCAATATTAATAATTTCGCCGTGAATTTTTTGGTTGGGGCCACGTGGTCCGTCAGGCGTGATACCCATAGAATAGCCTTTCTTCAGGCCGCTAAACATTTTCTTGAAATTACCAGTATCGATGCCGCGAGAGGCTTTGCGTTTATCTCTGGAAGAGCCGGCAATCGAAATTAGGTTTAAGCGTTCCATGGTCCGGCCCACAAAGCGACCATCTCCATGTCGCGAGGCTAAAGTCATGAAATTGTAGTTTGGATAAAGTTTTTTTCTGACGTGCGGAATAAGCGGCATCATCATTAAGCGATTATGCCAGAAGGCAACAATGATTGGTGGGCTTACTTCCGAAGATCCGAATAACTTATCCAAATTAACAAACTTTTTTTTGCTGGTGTGGTAAACCAGCTTCATGTAGCTCATGATAATCAGGCAGATTAGCTCCTGAAATGCCTTGCTGTAAGTGATTTTTCTTAGTAGTTGTTTGAATTTGGTTTTGACGTCATACCACTCAATATCGGTCTGAACGCCAAAAATTTTCCATTTTTTTGTCATTAAACAATAATTTGTAATTTTTAAGAGCCCTCTATTGCTGAGGGTCAGCAGATCTTTTACTTATACTTTTACTTATAATTTACTTATAATTTACTTATAATTTTCATCGATAACTTTCCAAGTCGGTCGTTTAAAAGAGCCGTGATTTTTAATTCTGCCTTCTCTTCGCAAGGAACTTAAAAGATTAGTGATTTTATTAATCTTTTGATCATCGCTTAAGACGTTGGGCAGATTTTTCCATATCAATTCTTTTATTCCATTTCTGGAATCGCCATCTCTAAAGTTCTTCAAGTGCTTTATAATAAAGTCTTTGCACTCTTCATCGCTGAATCCTTTGTCGGTAGTGTATTTTGCTTTCTGACCGACAATTTCCGCGATTCCGGAAGAGATGAAATATTGAGATTTTTTGCCGTCGATTAAATTTCGCTTTTTTAGAAGTTTTGCTGCGGAGAGCGTTATTGGCAACTTTTTCTGTACGTGATCAAGTAGAATTGTGGTTGTTAAATCAAGATCTTTCTCCATTAGAATTTGAGAAAACCTTTCATCAATAATTTTACCATAAATTTGCAGAATCACTTTCTCAGAAGTGCTTTGACTATAATCTGGCATCGGAAAAAATCGTCTTCTTTGAGCCTTATACATTTTTCCAATTCCTGTTCCGTACTTGTCAATCATTCCGAGGTGAGTCATCGCGGATACTAGTAATTGATTACGATATTTGTGCGCCTTGGTTTTTCCTAGCGCATAATCTTCCGGCTTTCCTTCAAAAAAATTTCCAAAATTCTCGAAAATTAAGCGATCTGATTTCTCGACAAGAATAATGCCACGGTCGTTGGAAAAGTAATATTGGTGGGCGATGCAATTATTCAGGGCTTCTGTTATTGTTTCATTATCGTATCTCGGAACTTCAACATTAAGCAACTGATTGGTGGGATGTAGATATTTTGTATTTCTAACCATTTTCCAAGCGTCTTCAATGCTTAACAAAAAAGGTGGATAAAATCTTTCGTAACTTACTAAAGAATCTTTCTCATCTCTTAGCTCCCAAGTAATTTCTGAGGCGTTGGAATATTTTAGTAATTTTCTGGATTCTCTTTTTCCCAGTAGAATTAAGGCACAATTGGTTATTTTGCCTTTAATGGTTAAATCTGCCTTATCTAGAAAGGTTGTAGTATCCCAATTATCAACTTCGGACAAGTATTTTTTATTCTCGGCTTTTTCTTTAAATTTTTCTCGGGCTTTTTT
>CANGQE010000160.1 GCA_947455845.1 Rickettsiales bacterium | reverse complement strand
AGGTGCGCCTCTAGTACCAATTTATCATTTTTATCTTTTTGCCAATCAGGAAAAACCTGTCGCAGTTTTAAATATTGGCGGCATTTCCAATATTACTTATTTTAAAAACGACTCTGAGAATGACATTGAGGCTTTCGACATCTGCTTCGGCAATGCACCTCTAGATGATTTAATGAAAAAGAAATTTGGGCATGATTTTGATCAAAATGGCGAATTAGCCAAAAGTGGTAATGTTGATTTCATCTTGGCTGACCGCATTTTACAGAATGAAATTTTTCACAAAAAACCGCCAAAATCTTTTGATCGTGATGATTTTTCTGATCTTCTTTCTCCAATTAACAGCCTTAGAGTTGAAGACGCTCTAGCTACCTTCACCTACATGCATGCCAAGGCAATTGAAATTAATTTAGGATTTTTAAGCGAACGTCCAAAAGAAATTTATGTTTGCGGCGGCGGCAGAAAGAATATTGCGATAATGGATGAGATGAAAAAATGGCTTTCCGGAATTGTGATTAAAACAGCCGAAGAGGCGGGATTTAACGGCGATACGATTGAAGCGGAAGCTTTTGCTTTTTTAGGAGTTAGAAATTTGCGAGAATTACCGATTAGCTTTGCGAAAACGACGGGAGTTAATGAAGGCGGCAACTCTGCTTGTGGTGGGGTTTTTTATCAGGTGTAATTGAGTTGTCGCGAGAAAAAACCATTAACTCACAATCTCCACAAATGCCCTCTTGCGCAAATCCATCAAATAACCCTTAGCCAACACTTGTAGCTTAGTGGCAAAAATTGCATTGCGGGCTGCGTTTAAATCTTGATCGGCGATTTTAGCCTCTGTTTTAGCATCAAGTAATTTGAAAATATGGTAACCATCCGCTAGCGAGACTGGATCTGAATATTCTCCCTTCCCTAATTTTGAAATTGCGGTGTAAATTTTGGCGTCAATATCGCCTTGCGAAACCCAACCTACTTCCCCACTTTTTTCAGCGTGAATACCGTTAGAAAATTGTCTAACTATATTTTTAAAATCCGCCCCCTGCTTTAATTCTGTAGATAATTTACTAGCGAGCTGTGCTGCTTTTTGGGAGGAGTTTCCAATCGGAGAAATTAACACTTCCGCAATTAAAAATTTCTTAACATCAGTGCTAAATTTATGCTGCTCAAAAAATTCTTTGATCTCGACATCGGTGATCTTAACTCTTGATCTAAGAGTATCGGAGACAATTTTAGACCAAAGAATTTCCGACTCAACTTGCTTTAAATAATTATCAAAAGACAGGCCTTTATTGATGAAGAAAAGTTTGAATTGAGAGGAGTTCTTTTTCTGCTGCGCCGCTAGAATTTCAACCGATTCAGTTACTTCATTGGCCGTAACTTCAATTTTTAAATGAGCTGCTTCTTGCCTAATTAACTCTTCATCAATCATTTTATCAAGGATCTGGCTCATTAGCAGCTTTTGATCTTGAATATCTTTAATGGTGATCTTGGAGGCATTAACCACAAAACGATAGCGGTTGGTTAGCTCTGAGTAAGTGATGGCCCTATTGTTGATTTTGGCAATTATAAAATCAGCTTGAGGAGCTTGACGAGATCTGTTTTGAGAGTGAGCAGCAAAAGAAAAAAAATTGACCCAGAAAATAATCGCGATGAAAATTATTTGTTTCATTTTTTTACAACTGATTCGTAAACATCAACGCCACGAATTAAATCAACGGCGCGTGCCAATTGATAATCCTGACTGTAGAGGTCTAAATTATCGTCACTTACTTGCTCTTTTTTAGCCTCTTCCAAAGCGTCTTGCAATTGCACTTCAATGTGACCTTTTAAATCTGCCTCTGAATCACGATCAACTTTCTGTTTTTCAATTTTAGCAGCTATGACTTCAATACTAGGTTCAATACCGTGAGCTTGAATTGATTTACCGCTTGGAGTATAATAAAGCGAGGTAGTAAGGCGCAAAGCACCACGATTTTTTTCAAGAGGAATCACTGTTTGCACCGAACCTTTACCAAAAGATTTTATTCCCATTACTACAGCACGATGATGATCTTGTAACGCACCGGCAACAATTTCCGAAGCTGATGCAGAACCTTCATTAATCAATACCACAATTGGTAAATTCGGAACCAGAGTTTGATCAGCTTCATCCTTATATTCCCTCGCTTCTGCGCCGCGCCCTTTAATTGAAACAATTACCAAATCTTTATTTAAAAAAGCATCACTAACTTTTATGGCCTGATCCAAAAGACCACCTGGGTTGTTGCGCAAATCAAGCACCAAACCTTTAAGATTTTTTTCGCCGATTTGAGTTTTTAACTTTTTCATTTCCGCCGCTAATCCTGAAGCAGCCTGCTCCGAAAAAGTATTAATTTTAATGTAAGCCACATCTTTAAACTTTGCCGACTTTACTGCTTTTACTTTAATAACCTGACGCGTAATTGTTTTTTCAAGAGGAGCTTTTTCACCTTTGCGTAAAATAGTAATTTTAACTTTGGTTCCCGGTTTACCGCGTAATTTTTTCACCACCTCTTCGATGGAAATCCCGACAATACTTTTGTCATTAATTTTAGTAATGTAATCCCCTGACTTAACTCCAACTTTAAAGGCCGGCGTGTCTTCAATTGCAGCTACAACTTTTACTACTGAAAGTTCCAAAGTAATTTCAATGCCAACTCCACCAAATTCACCCTTGGTTTGCACTTGCATTTCTCTTAGAGCTTCTTCATTTAGATAAGATGAGTGAGGATCGAGTGAGGTAAGTAGGCCATCTGCAGCAGCTTCCGCTAATTGGCGGTCGGTTTTTTCGTCAACGTAATCTTTTTTTACACGAGAAATTATGTCGTTCAGAAATTCTTTTTGATCTTCTTCGACATTCTTTTCATCAAACTGAATTTTTTTAATTTCGATTTGCGATAAAGAAACAGCGGAAGAAAAACCAACGAATACTGAAACGATAATAATCGCAGAAATTTTAAGATTTTTTTTCATGAAATTGGTAAGGTTTTTCTGGGGTACGCAACGCATCTCCTGAAAACAAGTTCAGGAAAGTTAACAATTAACAATTATCAATTAACAGTTGGTTGCTTGAACAACAAATGTTAATTGATAATTGCTAACTGTTAACTAATTCCAAGCTCGAATAGAAAAACTTACGCTACAAAATACTTCTATTGAATACCGTATTCTGACTTAAGCTCTCCCGTGATATCCGCAGGCGGCTCATCTCCGTAGGCCGAGAATAAAATTTTTCCATAATTTTCTAAGTGAATGATATCGTCATTCAAAGCTTTTAGAAAAAGTTGAACTTTAAGACGTTCAACCAAAACATAATACCAAGCGTTACGGCCGGCATCAATTCCTTTTACAAGGTAAATTTGTTCTGCTTGCATTTTTTTCTGAGGGTCAACTGGTTTTAAATTGGAAGAAGCTTTCTGACTTACGTCAGTAGCTGTTGAAGCCTTTGGTTCTAACTTTTGCGAAGTAAATGTAGGAGATTTTTTGCTGGCAAACCTTGCAGCAAAACTATCTTTTTCAGGAACGTCAGACATAGTTTTACGAATTTTGTTTTTGAGGATATTTAGAATTTTTCAACCACCATTCGTTGATTGATTTTTTTGGTCCACATGGTCCATCATCATTAGAGACGCATGGACTTTTGACATCGATAACTTTGCTAGAACAAGAGCAAGCAAAGAGAACAATTGCCAAAATAGAAATTATTTTTTTCATGT
>CANGQE010000159.1 GCA_947455845.1 Rickettsiales bacterium | reverse complement strand
TTTTATCATTACTGATGACGAAAATTTTGCTCTAAAAGTTGTTACTTCAATTGCACTTTTAACCAGAACTTTATCCCGTAAAAAAATTATTAAAAAATCTTTAAAAAATTCGGCAATTTTTGTGATTAAAAATTTGAATGATGCTAGTCACATCGTGAATTTTATTGCTCCCGAGCATTTAGAAATTGCCACTAAAAATGCCGAAAGATTCTTGCCGAAAATTCGCAATGCCGGTGCGGTTTTTTTAGGAAACTACACTCCTGAAGCAATTGGAGATTACATGGCCGGCCCGAGTCACACATTGCCAACATCAGCTTCAGCAAAATTTTCTAGTGGGCTTTCGGTGTTTGATTTTCTAAAAAGAATTTCCCTTATTTCTTGTGATCAAAATTCATTTGAGAATCTTGCAGCAGCTACGTCAATTTTAGCTGAATGTGAAGGGCTTACGGCTCACAAATTGAGTGTGGATATTAGGAGAAGTGGAGTTAAATAATTACTAAACACCTCATCTAAATGGCACCTCGATAAATTCAATTTCTAGAGGTGCCCTAAATTAAAATGATCAAAAACCTTTAACTGTTAATTGTTAATTGCTAACTGGTAATTCTAACCACCCCATCTAAATTAAAAATGATCAAAAACCTCTTCCTCATCCTAACCATTTCCGCCCTACTCTTCTCCTGCTCCAAAAAGGAAGAAACCAACAATGCTGAAGTTTCCTACACCAAGGCCATGAAGAAACTCAAAGATAAAAGCTATTCCGAAGCTGGTGATGATTTTGAAAAAATCGACAGCGATTTTCCTTTTTCCAAATGGGCGATTAAAGGCCAAACCATGGCGGTTTATGCCCGTTATAAAGATGAAAATTACGTTAAATTATTAGCAACAATTGATGATTTTCTGCGCTTAAACCCTAATAGCGAATATGTGCCTTACATGCTCTACATGAAGGGCTTGTCTTACTACAACCAAATTCCGGAAATTACCCGCGCCCAAGATAATACTCAGCAAGCGTCATTTATTTTTCGTGAATTAGTAGCGCGCTTTCCCGCCACCGATTATGCCCCTGATGCTAAAGAGAAGTTAGTGTTTATTGATGAGCACATGGCAGGAGCAAAAATGTCGGTTGGTCGCTACCAAATTAAGACTCTCAATTATGTTGGCGCTTTGGAAAATTTTCGTGATGTGACAGTACGCTACCAAAACACCAACCAAGCTCCCGAAGCCTATTTGCGCCTTGTGGAGATTTACTACAAAATTGGTTTGAAGGAAGAAGCGAGAAAAGCTTTTTATTATCTTAAAGCTAAATATCCCGATAATGATTGGACTAAGCTGGCGGAGAAATTATACGCGGAATTCGATTAGGTAGAGGGGAATAGATCCTGAAACAAGTTCAGGATGACGATTAGGGGAGATGTCCCTCCAGACTCCGTCATCCTGAACTTGTTTCAGGATCTAACCAATACCACAAAACTATTTTCATAAAATGTCCAACCACATCCCCCAAGGCTCTAAACACATTTGGCTACCTTACACCCAAATGCAAAACCACTTACCGCAACTTGAAATCGCCTCAGCCAAAGGCTCAAAAATATTCCTCAAAGATGGTCGCGTTTTAATTGATGGCATTTCCTCGTGGTGGAGCATGGCTCATGGCTACAACCACCCTCACCTCACCAAAGCAATTACTCGCCAAGCCAAAATTCTACCCCACATTATGTTGGCCGGATTTGCCAATGATGAAACTTACCAACTGGCTCACCGACTGTGCAAATTCACCGAAATGGATCACGTTTTTTTCTCCGATTCGGGCTCAGTCGCAGTTGAAGTAGCAATGAAAATCTGCTGGCAATTTCACATTAACGCCCAAGAAACTCAAAAAACCAAATTCATCTCCTTCAAAAATTCCTATCACGGCGACACTACCGGCGCAATGTCTTTGGCGGATTTAAATTCGGGAATGCATCAGAAATTTGAGAAAATTTTACTGCAAAATTTTTCGCTGGAATTGCCTCAGAACCAAAATGATTTAGATAAATTCGAAAGCTTCGTCAAAGAAAATAAAAAAATTCTCGCCGGAATTTTTGTTGAACCTCTAATCCAATGCGCCGGCGGCATGCGCTTTAGTGACCCGAAAATTCTACAAGAAATTTTCAACATTGCCAAACGCCACCAAGTTTTATTCATTGCCGATGAATGCGCCGTTGGCTTTTACCGCAGCGGCAAAAAATTTGCGATTAATCACGCCGAAATTTCTCCTGATATTTTAATTGTAGGAAAGGCCTTGACTGGCGGCACCATGACTTTGGCAGCAACTTTAGTTTCTCAAGAAATTTTCAATAATTTTTTAGGAACTTCACTAGATTCAGCCTTGATGCATGGCCCAACTTTCATGGGCAACCCTTTAGCAGCAAGCGCCGCCAACGCCTCTCTTGATTTATTTGAAAGCGAAAATTACGCCGGGAAAGTTGAGAATTGTGAAAAAATTTTAAAAGCCGAATTAACTAAATGTCGTAATTTAAAAAATGTTAAAGATGTGCGCGTTCTTGGCGCTGTGGGAGCGGTAGAAATCGAAGGTGATTTTCAAAAAATGTTGAGCTTAAGAAAAAAATTTGTTGAAGCCGGAATTTTTTTGCGGCCCTTTGCCAACTGTATCTACACTATGCCGGCGCTGAATATTAAGAAGTCGGAGTTGAAGAAAATTACCGATGCAATAATACATGTTTTACAGAGTTAACCTTCATCCTACAAAAAGTTTTGTACTTTAATTTTAGCTAGTTCAAAAAGCCCCTTCGCTGACACTGTTAGCTAATCTATTATCGATCTGCAAGACAGATCCTGAAACAAGTTCAGGATGACTGAGTGTGTGGGTACACCTCCTTCCATCGTCAATTTTATAAATCTTTCCACTTATGTTCAAACGCGTCAGTTATACTTTCCTTGCTATTTTTCTTTGCCTAACCCCATCCGCCTTTGCTGCCAGCAAGATTAAATTTACTCAAGGTAGTTATCTCGAAATTGATGCGGTTAATATGGAAAATACCCAAGAGATAACTCTTTCCTCTGAAACTGATTATGACGAGACCGCCCTCAAAAATAAACCATCTGGATCAGGTAGTGGCTACGGACTTGCTTACAAATATGCTTTTTCCTTCAAAGATAGTCTCGTATATCCCTTTAGCAGAATGTTTCTGGCTCCGGGAATATTTTATGAGGATGCCGAGAGCACTTCCCAAGATTACTTCGGCGACCAATTCACTATCGGAAATCGCTATGGTGCCAAACTTGATCTGGGCTGGGATTTTGATTACGGAATTGCCACTTACGGCACATTCGGATTCTCTTCGATTAAGTATAATGTAAGTGCGGTAAATTTTGACGACTTTGTACTTCATGAATCTGACCCGAACCAGACAGTGAGAAGATCTTCTATTTCCGGAACCAGTTACGCCCCATTTTACGGACTCGGACTTGCCTACAGTCCCTTCAAACACATAACCCTAAATCTCGAATATAACTACCAAAAGAACAAGATTGATACCACACCTGATAGCGGAGCGCCTACCATAATATATGTTAAGGAAATCGCCAATAAAAGTCAGATTGTTAAGTTTGGTATAGCTTACCATTTTTAATAACGCGGCGCTGCACTCTTTGTAAGAAAACTATATACTTAAGTTGCTAACTCGAGTCTCGTCATTGCGAGGAACGAAGCAATCCATCTTCTAGTCACACACTTG
>CANGQE010000158.1 GCA_947455845.1 Rickettsiales bacterium | reverse complement strand
GGGAGAGGGTTGGGGTGAGGGTGAAAAAACTTCAAACTTAACCGATCTAGCAAAAAAGCTCAGAATAAATCAAACCACTGCCGAAGCAAAACTTTGGAACCTCCTCAGAGACAAGCAAGTTGAAAATCTAAAGTTCAGAAGACAGCATCAAATCGGTAACTACATAGTTGATTTTGTTTGTTTGGAAAAAAATCTCATCATTGAGCTTGATGGTGGACATCATGGTGAGGAAGAAAACATAACTAAAGATTTAGAAAGAACTAAATTTTTAGAAGAGGAAGGGTTTAGGGTTTTAAGATTTTGGAATAATGAAATTTTTGAGAATATTGAGGGGGTTGGTGATGCTATTTACTTCAATCTAAGTCACCCTCACCCAACCCTCTCCCCTCAAGGGAGAGGGCTTGAACCGAGTTTGGATTTAGCTTTATCGCTTAAAGGTCGCCAAGTTTTTGATACTAATGACGACATCATCAAATACTTAAAAGCTAAGGGTGCTTGGATTAAAACTGAGCAATATCTCCACAACTACCCTCATTGCTGGCGCACCGATACCCCGCTAATTTATCGCGCGGTTAGTTCTTGGTACGTAAAAGTTACCGACATTAAAGACCGCATGGTTGAGCTTAACCAAGGTATTAACTGGATTCCTAATCACATTAAAGACGGGCAATTTGGAAAATGGCTGGAAGGAGCTCGCGATTGGTCGATTACGCGCAACCGCTTCTGGGGCTGTCCGGTACCGGTTTGGAAGTCGGATGATCCGATGTATCCACGACTTGATGTTTACGGAAGTTTGGAAGAAATCACCCGCGATTTTGGGGTAAAAATCGACAATTTACATCGCCCTTTTATTGATGAATTGACTCGTCCAAATCCTAATGATCCTACCGGCAAATCAACCATGCGTCGCGTTACCGACGTTCTTGATTGCTGGTTTGAGTCGGGTTCAATGCCTTACGCGCAGGTGCATTATCCATTCGAAAATAAGGAGTGGTTTGAGAATAATTTCCCTGCCGATTTCATCACTGAATATGTCGCTCAAACTCGGGGTTGGTTTTACACTTTGATGGTTTTATCGACCGCACTTTTCGACAAAGCACCATTTAAAAATGTGATTTGTCACGGCACGATTTTGGATGAAAAATCACAAAAACTTTCCAAACGTTTAAAAAACTACGCCGATCCTTTGGAAGTTTTTTCTACATTCGGATCAGATGCCATGCGATTCTACATGATTTCTCAACCCGTCATGCGTGGGCAAGAACTTAGAATCGACAAAGAAGGAAAAGCCATTCGCGATACTTTGCGTCTGTCACTTAAACCTTTAATGAATGCCTTCAACTTCTTCTGCCTTTATGCCAATGCTGACGGAATTAAAGCCCAAAGAATTGAGTTTAAAAAAGATCTAAAAAATACTTTGGATCGCTACATTTTATCTAAGCTGAAGGCAACAATAGAAAGCATGGAAAAGGCAATGAACAGTTACGACACTGTCACTGCCTGCGAAGAATTTAATCAATTTTTTGAAGCTTTAAATAACTGGTACATCCGCCGCAATCGTCAGCGTTTTTGGAAAAGCGTTGAAGGATCGGTTGATGAGGATAAGCAAAATGCTTACGATGTGCTCTACACAGTTTTAGTTTCAATGTGCGAAGCCGCGGCACCACTGATGCCATTCACTACTGAGTTTGTGTGGAAGGGGTTGGTTACTGAGAAAATGTAATCTTCAATATCTTGAGTCTTCGAACAATATTATAATAATTTAGTTCGAAGACCTACCAAACTAATACTCTACCCTCCGACCTGCAAAGCGTTTAGAAAATTAGTTTAGTATGTAACCTCTAAAACCTACTAAAATCCGTTGGAATTGATTTTGCCCTTGCAGCATGTGGAGCTTTCTTTGTAGCCTTATGAATAGCCACACCTGCCCCAACGACGATGCCGGCAGCAACAACTGCCCCCACTGCATAAACCGCCTGATTAGGCACATGCGGAATATAGGTTTCATCTTTTGAATTTGTAGAGCCAGTCGAATCAGTGACATTAGATGTTGGCTGAGAAGTTGGCTGAGAAGTTGGTTGTGATGTATTAGTCGATGGTTGCAAAGATGGCTGACCAGTGGGTTGCTTAGAGGGCTGAGCAGTTGGCGTGCTTGGTTGACCAGTTGGTTGCGTAGTTGGCTGCCCAGTTGGCTGCCTAGATGGTTGCCCAGATGGGGATGATGATGGTTGAACGGTTGGTGCGGTTGGATTGCTAGTTAGTTGTCCAGTTGAAAAAGATGTAGGCTTCCTTGTTGGGCGATGCCCCGTCTGTAGTATTCTGCGATTTTGACTACCTTCCGTAATCGTCAAACTATCGATATTTTGTTTTCCGAGATGCTCTTCTCCCACAGACAAAGAAGATCCAACATTACCTTGTTGATTATTGTCGCTTCTAGCCGATAAAACCGCGCTCAAAACCATTGCTTTAGCCATTAACCCAATAATTCTTGCCGGATTTAATCCTACACCGATTTGGTTTTGAACTTCGCTATTTGCACGATAATTATACTGATTATCAGAACCTCTAAGCTTTCCTTGTTTCTGCGCAGAAGCTTCCCCTTTTTTACCTTCTTCTAAATTCATATTCTCTAATGCAGCGGCCTGATCTTTATAAACATCTGCCAAAATAGAAGCATGATAATTTCTCAATATCTCTCCCGCTACTCTTGAAGAATCAACACTACGATCCTGAATAGATCTATTATCTCCATCTTTCGCTACCAGTCTAGTTCCTGATACAGTAATTTCATCATTCGCAAGCGACGCTAAAGTATTAACCATAATAGGTCCGCTATTATTGTCAGATTCTCTTATTCCGTAACCATTCATTTTGGAATATTGGAGTTTATTAGTTGTTACTGCTATATCTTCTCGATCAATGTTTAATTCAGATTTAAGAGCTTTTAATACATGAGGAGGAATAGGACTTAAAGAGGTAATTCCAGAATTAGTACCTTTTCCAAAAATATATTCACTTACTTGGGTAGTAAAAGATTTTTCTTCACCACCGCGCGGATCAATGAAAGAAGCACTAAAAGAGTAACCATCTTTTTTAAGATGTATTGCGGCATAGCGAGAATCAGCGTCAATTAGCATCGGTATTACTGCATGAGTAGCATCACTACTATTGAAGTCTTTTAAAGCACGTTTTAAATCTTTGTAATCTTTTTTATGCAAGTAAGAGCTAGTAGGAATTAGTTTGGCATCAGAAGGAATACTATGCTTTAGTATCTCGTCAGTAAGTCTAGGACTATAATTATCAGAAGTAGTTTCTATTAGTTTTTGGGAGAATTCTTGAACATCTGAAGGAATTGTTTGTGAGGTAGCGGCGTTAGATGATGGCTTCATAAGAATAATTATTAGTTTTATTAACCCCTTAACCAATGTCAGGTTCTAAACCTGACATTGTTATTCCAAAATACTGCTTAAAAATTATAAGATAGTCCAAGCTTTACGATATCCAACCTAGTCATAAAGGAGGTTTTATCAATGTAGTCTGTAGATTGAGTAGGTACAGTGGTATTAGCCTTAATTCTTTGATAATTATATTCTAGGTTGAGCGCAAAGTTATGACCAATATCAAACTTTACACCAGCTCCACCAAACCAATTTCCACTTTGACCATTATTAACTGCAGTTACTAAATTATCACCGCTATCAACTCCAGAACCTCTGGTTTTATAAGAAACTTCTGCATAGCCGATAGTAAGATATGGAGC
>CANGQE010000157.1 GCA_947455845.1 Rickettsiales bacterium | reverse complement strand
CGAGACCTTACTAAGGTTTTTGCCAAGGTGTGTAAGACGTCGAGCGTAAACTTCGGGAAGGTCTCGACTCCGCTCGACCAGCGGATTTATTGTTAATTGCTAACTGTTAACTTAACTCCCCCCCTGATACAACTTCTGCTGAGCAATAAGGAGTAGCATTTTGTAAGCAATTTGAATTGTCGTTAGCTGTGAATTTGAGTAGTCTTGTTCAAAAAGAAGAATCTGGTAAGTGCTGGTACGACCTTGCTTTAAAAGATTGCGCTCATTGTCTAACTTTGATTTTTGCACCGATTCAATTTTTTGTGATAATTTCAAAGTCTCTTTGTAGATGGTCAAATTTTGCACCAAAATCTGCCAATCATTTTCCTGTTCAAAAACTTTCTGGCGGTAGTTCATTTTTGCGGCCGAGGCGCTTTGAATGTCTCCGGCTCTAATGGTAGAAGTTATTCCAAAATTTATCGGCATTGAAAATTTTACTCCCAAAACTCCGGCCCGACCATTTTGAGAAAATGAATTGTAGATCGCCTCTTGGTTGTTTCTTTCTACCTGATTTTGTGAATAAGATCCGTAAACACTCAGCGACGGCTTATTACTTTCTTCATCAATCTTGGCATTAGCTACAGCAGCTTTCACAGTAGCTTCGTAGGCCTTCACATCAAGGCGATCTCCCGCCGGAAGTTGTGGTACTAAAAAACTTTCTAACTTTCTAGGATCAATATCAGCCAGCTTTTCCGCTACTTCATTAGAATTGATGTAACGATTTTTATTAAATTCTCGGGCAGCAACTATTTCGTCATTTTGTGCCTGTTTGAGGGTAAGTTTTCTAGTTTCCACTAAGGCTTTCGCTTGTAAAACATCACCCCTCTCACCCAAATTCATTGCTTCTCTTCTACTAACGTAACTTAAAATTTGCTCAGCACTTTTTAGAGAATCTTTCTGAATTTCAACGGTCCGACGCGCTGCAGCCAAAGTCCAATAAGCCTGTTCTGACGTTACTAAAGATGAAACGGAAAGTGCTTTTGCAGTTAATTTTTGCGATTCATTGGTGAAATAAAGCGAATCTTTAGAGGCTTTCGTTGCTGAACCGAGCCAATTTTGCCAAAGTGGCAAAGAAAGCTCAATTGCCGGAACAGTTTGATAATTGGAAGAGGCGAGACTGGGATTAGGAGAAGCTGAAGTGTTTAAACCCTTGTAAGTAACGTGGTTCAAAGTGTAGTAAAGTTTAGAGCTTAAACCAAAATCTGAAATTTGCGAAATACCAACCTGACTATTCTGGGAGTAGGTACGGTTGTAACGAAAAATCTGTAAAGCTTGGTTTTGTTCGGTAAAAGCGGTTTGGTGGCTGGCAAAAAAATTGACAGAAGTAACTAATTTGGCTTTTTCTTTTAATTTTTCGTAGGCCTCGGCATTGAGGTCCGCAGCGGCGTAAGTTAAGTTGTCATTTTTTACTTGCTCTTCATATTCCTCAAGCGACAAAATTTTGGAAGGCGCAGCAAAAACATTTTCATTTAAAAAAATAATGAACAGGAAGATGAAGGAAGTAATTTTAATTTTAGACATTTTGACTAACTGGAGTGGGTGTAATAAATGACAAGCTTGATTAACATTATCACAATGAAAATCACAGAGATTTTTTCAACAGAAAATCTTCCTGAAAAAATTGCCGTCGCAGTTTCCGGCGGTGTTGATTCTTTGGCCTTAACTGTGCTTTTAGATGATTTTTGTCGCGATAAGAAAATTGAATTATTGGCTGTAACCGTTGACCATAAAATGCGCCAAAGCTCTACCAACGAGGCTTTGGAACTTGGTAAAATTTTAAAAAAGAAAAAAATCTCCCACCAAATTTTAGAAGTTGATTTAAAGAAATTACCGCAAAGTAATATTGAAGCCAGATTGCGCGAAGTAAGATACGAGCTGCTTTACGACTTTTGTTTAGAAAATAAAATCGGATTTTTATTTCTGGGACATCAAATGGAAGATGTGGCGGAAAATTTTCTGATCCGTTTATTTCGCGGAAGTGGTTTGGATGGGCTGTCAGCAATTGCAGAAATTTCAGAATTTAAAAAAATTAAACTGGTTAGGCCACTTTTAAATTTTGAGAAAGATGATTTAAAAAAATTTCTTACCGATAAAAAAATTAAGTGGTTTGAAGATGAGAGTAATACGGATGAGAAGTTTTTACGTAATAAAATCAGGAATTTTTTTAATGGTTTTGAGGAAAAAAGTTTAATTCAAAAAAGGATTAAAAGTGCTGCAGATGAAATTGCCACAATGCGTGATTTTGTGGATGAGGCAATGTTGCAAGAGGCTAAGGAGATGTTGGAGTTTAAGAGTTGTAATCCGAAGAAGACACAGATCCTGAAACAAGTTCAGGATGACGAAGTCTTTGTGGAACTCACCTCTCTCTCTCGGTGTCATCCTGAACTTGTTTCAGGATCTATTCACAAGTTCAGACCCCCAAAAGACTTATCCCACGCCGGATGCTTCCTCCTCAACCAAAAAAAGTTCCAAACTGCCCAAAAAAAAATAGCCCTAAAAATTCTCGCTTTAACCTTAATGGAAGTAAGCGGCAACATCTACAAACCACGCCTCGAACAACTAAAAAATTTCTACAAACACCTAATCCAAACCACACCAATAAAGCCTCGCAACTTTTACGGCTGCATGGTGAAAAAATATGACAAAGAGCGGCTAATTATTTACCGCGAGAAGAAATCAGAAGACCTCCAAAACATCCAAAAGTTTGATGAAAAAAACTTCTTAATTGACGGCCGGTTTTTGACAGAGACTCCCGAAGACACTTCCACTTTCAAATTCCACTTTCGCACAATTTTGAAAGAGGTTTTTTAGCAATCTACCTCCATTGTCCTACGGGCAACCTAAAGGTTGTCACCCTGCACTTGCTGCGGGGTCCACCGCGTCACGCAGTAAGTAATTACAATGTTTCACGGTGGACCCCGCAGCAAGTGCGGGGTGACACGTGTGGGAAGTGAGCCAAAATTTGGTCAGGTTTGGAGTAGCCCTTAGTATATTCACCATTTCCAATTTCACTTTCCCTTCGTGACAAGAGAAAATCTAAAGCGGGTTTTGGGTTTGGTGGATTTTGTGTGATGTTTTAGCCACAATTCCCAATGAAGAGATTTGCAACTTTTGAGTTTCGGGCTTTTGGGCATTTTTGTGGTACCTCCTCTCCAAGATGGCAACTTGTCCAAGAGCTCGCATCGACTTGGTAAATTCGATACGGCTGGCATGTTTTTGATGTAGAAAAATATTACAACCAAGCACAGGTTTATCTGCGATAAAATATTTCTACCCTAGGTTGCAAAATAGACAGTGCAAAAAACGTGATTTTTCGACAAAAATTAGTCTCTTTTTAAACCCGCCTCAAACCAAACTAACATTGATCAAAGCCCCAATCTTCTGAATTTTCCACGCTGCGTGGAAAATTCAGTTTTATTTCGAGGCAAATTTTACAATGATTAACTCTAATATTTTCAAAATTAATACCCGCTAGTCGAGAAGAAGAAAAGTAACTGGCACTAACGGCACCGCCTCTACAATGAACTCCTACACCAGCTTATCTTGCGCCTCTCCTTCCGGCTCCGCCCTTTTCTATATTGGCAACGGACGCAACGCCACCAACACTTGGTCAGGACATATCTACGAATTTGACCGACTGTTAAAAAATGAAGAACGCAAAGAAATCGAGAAATATCTGGGGCAGAAATATCGGATTGCAGTTAGCTAAAATATAAATATCTCCTCACAAGCTCGTTGGTCG
>CANGQE010000156.1 GCA_947455845.1 Rickettsiales bacterium | reverse complement strand
GATTTAATTGCGGAAGCTGTTGGTGTAAGTCGGGCTGAGGCGAGAAAAATTAAAGAAGCACTGTCGGATAGAAATCTTGTCACCCTCACCCCAACCCTCTCCCCTCAAGGGAGAGGGAGTTTGTCCGAGTTTAACTTTTCACGAGCTGATTTCGAAAAATTAATCTCACCAAAAATCGAAAAGACTTTTAGCTTAGCCAAAAACCTAATCGAAGATTTAGACCTAGAAAGCCTTGATATTAAAGGCGTCATCTTAGTTGGAGGCTCAACACGAATTCCATTAGTTACCCAAAAATTAGCCGAAATTTTCGGCACTGAAAAAATTCTCAATAAAATTGATCCCGATCGCATCGTTGCTGCCGGTGCGGCTTGGCAAGCTCACAACTTATCCGGCCACGGTAAAAATTTACTACTTGATGTCACCGCTCTGTCCCTTGGAATTGAAATGATGGGCGGCATTGTTGATAAAGTAATTCACCGCAACAGCACCATTCCAACTGCAATGGCCAAAGAATTCACCACTTACGCCGACAATCAAACCGGCATGAAATTGCACATTGTACAAGGCGAAAGAGAACTCGCCGCTGATTGTCGCTCGCTTGCCGAATTTGAAATTAAAAATATTCCGGCAATGAAAGCTGGTTTGGCGCGTGTTGCTGTTACTTTTAAAATTGATGCGGATGGGCTTTTAACCGTGAGCGCCGAAGAAAAAATTACTAGGCAACATCAGGAAATTGAAGTGCGCCCGAGCTATTCTTTGGATGAAAATGAAATTAAAAAAATGCTGCTTGATTCACTGAAAAATTCGCAAGCGGATATTGCGCAGAGGTTGTTGATTCAGGCTGCGGTAGAGGCTAATCACGATGTGGATATTATTAGGAATGATTTGAGAAATTTTGCTGATGTGATTGAAGCTGATGAAACGAAATTGATTAGTGAGAAATTGGAAGTGTTGGAAAAGTTGATTGCTGAAAAAACTTCGCGGGATGCGATTTTAGAAGGTCAGAAGGAGTTGGGGAAAGCGGCGGAGAATTTGGTGTTACGTAAAGTTAATGCAGTTTTGAATCAGAAGATTGCGGGGAAGAGGATTGACGAAGTTTAGCTAGTTACCGCGTTGACTGGACCCCGTCTTTACGACGTGGTCCACCGTGTCGCGAGGTAAGAAGCTGTTTACTCTCCAAAACAATACACCCGTCCGCTGGTCGAGCGGAGTCGAGACCCACCCGAATTTAACGCTCGATGTTTTAAACACAGTAGAAGGAACCTAAGGTAGGTCTCGACTCACCTCGACCAGCGGGTTGGAGAAAAAAATCGTGGTATTTTTTATTCGCAGCTGCCCCGGTGCAATTCCAAAAAAGTCCCTTTTCTCAAAACCTTTCTCCGCGAAAAAATCAAAAATCTTTTTGTAATTTTTGCGTTCCGAATCATCTAAAATCACCGCCCCACCTTCCTTAATCCCATCAATTGCATTCTTAGCGCATTCAAATCTTTTCAGCGAATCAACGATTATTAAATCAAATTTCTGGCCGCAATTTTTAGGGAAATTTTGGTAGAGGTTATTTTCTAAACCGTCAGGCATTAGGGTAATTTCAACATTGTTACTCTGAGCTTGCGAAAGCAGATTTTGCGTGATGCCAAGCCATCTTGGATTGGTTTCCAATCCCACAACTTTTTTTACTTTTTTAGAAAAAAACAAAGTCGAAGCACCACAGCCAAATTCAAAAATTTCGTGATTTTTTGTGAGGTAATTTTTTAAAAACTCAATTGCCGGATAAGTCATCCACGGTACGGGATCACCATTTTCATCTTGGGAAAAACCATCTAAAAAAGATTTCATCCAGCCGATTTTATTTTTTTGAAACTGCTCTTTTAGCATTTTTGCAAATACCACATCACGGTTTCTTTCAGCCTTTCGGAGAAATCTTTAGAAACTTTAAATCCTAATTCTCTTTCAACCTTGCTGTTGCTAATGGCGTAGCGCTTGTCGTGCCCCAAACGGTCAGTTACAAAAGTGATTTGTTGTTTGTAAGAAGCTCCATCTGACCTTGGTTTTACTTGATCAAGAATTTGGCAAATTTCGTTAGCGAGCTCAAGATTTTCTTTTTCACAATCACCGCCAAAGCAATAGACCTGTCCCAATAATGCCTTTTGTAGAGCCAAATATAGGCCGTCAACATGATCTTTAACAAAGATCCAATCACGAATATTTTTACCAGTGCCATAAATTGGAATTATTTTATTTGAAATTGCGGAGGAAATAATGGTTGGAATAAATTTTTCGAAATGTTGGTGCGGACCGAAATTATTGGAGCAATTCGTGGTAATAGTTGGTAAGCCGTAAGTTTCAAACCAAGCGCGTACTAAATGGTCGGAAGCAGCTTTGGAAGCGGAATAAGGTGAGTTCGGACGGTAAGGATTTTCTTCAGTAAATTTGGGATCTTCTAAAGAAATTGAGCCGTAAACTTCGTCGGTTGAAACATGTAAAAAACGAAACTGAGATTTTTTTTCAGGACTTAAATTTTTAAAATAAGCCAAGGCACAATTTAGAAGATTGAAGGTTCCGACGATGTTAGTTTGAATAAAACTTTCGGGTGAGTTAATGGAATTATCAACATGCGATTCGGCGGCGAAGTTAACCAAAAAATCAATTTTTTCTTCTGTTAAAATTTTGGTAACTAACTCGTGATCAGCAATGTCGCCTTTGACTAATTTAAAATTAGGATTTGCCGCAACTGACTTAAGATTATCAAGGTTTGCCGCGTAAGTAAGCTTATCCAGCACGATTGCTTTGTGGCCGAGAGTACAAACTTTTTCGACAAAATGACTACCGATAAATCCGGCGCCACCGGTGATTAGAAAGGTATTAGACACGTGGAGAGATTTGGTTGTTGAATGATTTTTGGTAAGTTATCAGTTAACAATTAGCAATTAACAATTAACAGTTGATGGTTGGAACAATATAGTTTTAATTGTTAACTGCTAATTGTTAACTGCTAATTCCAACAACTTCCCCAAACGAGGTAAAAATGTTTTCCAGATCAGTAAATTTATTTTTTGTCACCTGCTTCGCCATCATACTCCCGCTACAAAGCAGCTTTAGCTTTGACTGGAGTTTCAAAAAAAGATCTAACTTACACATTGTTGGCTCATCAACAATTTCACCTTTTATGGCCGCTGTTTCCGAAGAATTTAGCCGCAATCAAAGTTTAAAAAAATTACCTGATCAAATCCCCGTTGTTGAATCAGATGGCACTAGAGATGGCTTTAGACTTTTCTGCGCCGGTGTTGGGTCTAAATATCCTGACTTCGTTGATGCCTCGCGACCAATCGAAAAAAGTGAAATTGAAAAATGTAATAAAAACGGCGTCAAAGAAATAGTCGAAATCAAGATCGGATATGACGGTATTGTGATCGGTAATTTTGTTAAAAGTAAAAAAATCAAACTCACTAAAGAACAAATTTTTCTAGCTTTAGCGCAAAAAATCTACGACCAGAAATCAGGAAAAATGGTTAATAACCCTTACAATAGTTGGAATCAAATCGACGCCTCTTTACCAAAAACTGAAATCAAAATTTACGGCCCACCTTTAACTTCAGGAACTCGAGATGTCTTCATCGACATGCTGATGGAAGATGTCTGCTTCAACAAAAAAGATTTTGTTAATACTTACCCTGACCATGTTTTGCGCAAAGAAAGATGCAGCGCCATTCGTCGCGATGGCCGCTTCATTGAGTCAGGAGAAAATGACGATCTGATTGTGGAAAATCTAAAAAATAATCCTGACGCCTT
>CANGQE010000155.1 GCA_947455845.1 Rickettsiales bacterium | reverse complement strand
TACCCATTCTTGAGCTTGTGATTGGTTAATAAAGGTCACTGCGTGGGGATTGCCAACATTGACACAGGCAAATTCAAAATCAAAAAGCGCAATTTTTTGCGAATCTTCTTCATGGGCCAATGGAATTTTCTGCCAGTCAAAATTTGGAATTCCCATATTGACGGAGATTAAATCACCATCACGCCAACAATCTAAAATTCCTGCGGCGGTTTGAATTTTAACCCGATCAGTTTTTTTCTCGGCCAGTAAAATTGAAGCAACACAACGAGTGGCATTTCCACAAGCTCCCGACAAAGAGCCGTCGGAATTGTAAATTTCCATGATGCAATCGGGTGGAAAGCCCTCTTTGAAAAAGAGGGAGGGAGCCGCGTTAGCGGCGGAAGGGTGATTTAAAGAATTATCAAGTTTATTGATAAATCCTCCGTCCTCGCTCTTGCGAGCGAGTCCACCTCCTTTTTCAAAGGAGGCTTGGAGCACAATTAATTGATCACAACCAATATTTTTACGGTCGGATATTTTTTTGATTTGGGTAGCAGTGAGATTGATCTCAGTTTTACGCCCATCAAAAATCACGAAGTCGTTGCCGACTCCGCTCATTTTTACAAAATTTATTTGAACAGGAATATTAAGATTTTGCTCTGCCAACATAAGTGAAATCTTCAGTTCTAACAATAATTTCTTCACCAGACTCAACGAATGGCGGAACTAATACGCGCACACCATTTTCAAGGATCGCCGGCTTGTAAGAAGCAGAAGCAGTTTGGCCTTTTACCACTGCATCAGCTTGGGCAACGATGCCGTTAACTTGTTCAGGCAAGGCAATTGAAATTGGTTTATCGTTACAATATTCAACACGGATATTCATGCCTTCTTGCAAGAAGGGCAGGGGATCGCCAACTAATGTTTTTTTGAATTGAACAGTTTCAAAACTTTCCATATCCATTGCCACTAGCTCATCTTGGTCAAAATATTGGAACTGATAGTTTCTTTGTTCAACGTAAGCTACATCAACATCTTCGCTAGAATTGTAGCGGGTGTTAGTTTTGTTGCCGGTGACAATATTTTTCATTTCCACTTGAATGTAAGCGCCGCCTTTTCCGGGTTTTACATGTTCGCGTTTTAGGACAGACCAAAGTTGGTTTTGAAATTCGATTACGTTTCCGACACGGATTGAGTTAGCGTTGGTTTTCATGAGCACTCCGTTTTTAATTTAAATTTTTTCAAAATTTAAATTAAGTTAATAAGGAATTGTTCAGCCAAGGGCGGCCGTGGCTGAACAATAAGTAAAAATCTGGGTAATATTCTTTATCTCGCTGGTAGAGCGGAGTCGAGACCATTTAGAGGTTCCTGCTACCCACTCTTCAACAAAGAGTCAAACATTAAAATGGTCTCGACTCCGCTCGACCAGCGAGCTTTGGGAAGGAGGTTTTATTAGTTTAGTTTAAATTCCGAACAATTTCTTCCACCACCTTCTTCGCGTCACCAAAAATCATCATGGTGTTGTCGTTGAAGAATAGTTCATTTTCAACGCCGGCATAGCCTGAGGCCATTGAGCGTTTAACGAAGAAAACAGTTTTGGCGTGAGACACGTCAAGAATTGGCATGCCGTAAATTGGGCTGGCTTTGTCGGTTTTGGCGGATGGGTTAGTAACGTCATTAGCGCCGATTACAAAAGCTACATCGGTTGATTTGAACTCGCCGTTAATGTCTTCTAATTCAAAAACTTTTTCGTAATCGATGTTGGCTTCAGCAAGTAAAACATTCATGTGTCCAGGCATTCTTCCGGCGACGGGGTGAATGGCGAATTTTACGGTGATGCCGGCCTCTTCAAGTAATTTAGTCATTTCAGCAACGGCATGTTGAGCTCCGGCAACCGCCATTCCATATCCGGGAACGATGATTACGGAAGAAGAACTTTTCATCATGTAAGCCGCATCTTCAGGACTGCCTTGCTTGACGGGTCTTTGTTCTTTCTGTTCGCCACTAGCGCTGCTTTGAACTTGCTCGTTAAAGCCGCTAAAAATTACGTTAAAAATTGAGCGGTTCATGGCTTTACACATGATGTAGCTCAGAATCGCACCACTAGCACCAATCAAAGCACCGGCGATAATTAGTAGTGGATTGTTTAGTGTAAAACCAATACCACTTGCAGCCCATCCTGAGTAAGAATTTAACATTGAAACTACTACAGGCATGTCAGCACCACCGACGGGTGCGATTAGCATGAAGCCGATGAAGAATGAAAGTAGCGTGAGTAAAATGAATAAAAACTTTGAACCAAAAATAATAAAACAAAGTAAAGTTCCGGCCAAGGCAAGAGCAACATATTTGGAAGACTTTTTCGGATCTTTAAACAAAACAAATTTTGAATTCATGGTGCCGTTAAGCTTAAGGAAAGCAACAATCGAACCCGTAAAAGTAATGGCGCCGATGATTACACCAAGGCCCATTTCAATTAAGCTGGAAAGTTTTACGTGACCATTGGCAATAATTTTAAATGATTCAGGAAGCCACAAAGCACTGGCTGCAATCAATACTGCTGCAAGCCCAACCAAAGAGTGAAAACCGGCAACTAATTGCGGCATGGAAGTCATCTTAACTTTTTTAGCGATTAAATAACCAATCGCTCCACCTGCGGCAATTGCCAAAAGAATGAAAGAAATATTCTTAACCTGCGGCAAACACAAAGTTGTAACAATCGCCAAAGCCATGCCACCCATGCCAAAATAATTTCCGATGCGGGAAGTTTTCGGCGAAGAAAGCCCGTAAAGGGAGAGGATGAAGAGGACGGATGAGACTAGGTAGGAGAAGGCGACTAGGGAAGACATGGTTTGGTAATTAATTTTGAACAAGTTAATAGATCCTGAAACAAGTTCAGGATGACAAGAGAAGGCGTGAATAGATCCTGAAACAAGTTCAGGATGACGGAGAGGGGGATGGATGTGAGTATCCACTAAACGCCACCCATCGTCATCCTGAACTTGTTTCAGGATCTATTCACTTGCTCATTTTAATAAGTTTAATTTTTCTAAACCACTCCGCTTCGTAAGCAATCATGAAGATGTAAAATTCCTACAACTTTTTTTTGCTCGTCCAAAACGAGGAGGCTGGTGATTGATTTTTTGTTCATTACGGCGATTGCTTCAACTGCTAGAGTTTCGGCCGCGGTTACAATCGGGTTTTTAGTCATTACTTGAAGAGCGGTTTGGCTTAAGAGGTCTTGCATGATGTGGCGGCGTAAGTCGCCGTCAGTGATGATGCCTGTTACTTGATTGGTGTCGTTAATTACGGCAGTGCAGCCTAGGTTTTTGGAAGTCATTTCTAGCAAAACTTCCGAAATCACTTGTTGTTCTTTTACTACGGGAACATCTTTTCCGAGGCGCATTAATTCTTTCACTTTCAAAAAGTTAGAACCCAATTTTCCACCAGGATGGAAAGTGCCGAATGTTTCGGAATTAAAGCCACGGGCATCGATTAAACTAACCGCCAAAGCATCACCCAAAGCTAACATCATTGTAGTTGATGTGGTTGGTGCATTGACCAAATTGGCTTCAGGAATGGCGGGTAAAACTAAAGGCACTGTGCTGGTTTTAGTGAGTTCGGATTCGGCGCGGCGGATGATGCCGATGGTGGGGATTTCAAATCTTTTGCAAAAATAAATAATGTCTTTGAGTTCTTTGGTTTCGCCTGAATTAGAAAGTAAAATTACTACGTCATCTTGAGTAATCATGCCGAGATCACCGTGGCTGGCTTCGGCGGGGTGAATGAAAAAAGAGGGAGTGCCCGTTGAAGCAAAAGTGGCAGCAATTTTATT
>CANGQE010000154.1 GCA_947455845.1 Rickettsiales bacterium | reverse complement strand
TGCAGCGCGAAGTAAATATATTTTTTGCTCAAATCAACATCGTTACAAAGCGCCGACTCGATATTTTTTTGATATTCCTTAGTGCCGAAATATTGCAGCAAAGTGGTGGTTAAGCTAAATAATGTTTTGTCTAGTTTTTTCTTAGAAACTAGTGGCCCTGATAAAGTTCTAATCAAAAATTTATTGCGTAATTCTTTGAATCTTTTTTCTAAAAAAGAGACTTTCGCCAAATATCCGCCAATATTATTCATGTAGAAAATCTTACCTTTAAAGTCTTGGTAGTCGATTTTTACTGTGTCGGCGTCATTTGATAAATCTGGAATTTCGGCGAAATTGCCGAAATCTTCCAGCGAATAAAAAGCAAAACTTCTTCCCCAGAAATGAGTGAAGTTGGCCATAATTATGGTTTTAATCCCCATGATTTTGGCCAGACGGTAAAGAATAATTTCAGCGCCGTCGTGGGGAATTTCTTGGAAAAGAACCAGCTCAATTTTTTTGGCAATGAAGATGTCGTAAATTACTTGGGCAAATTTATTGAACTCGTGAACTTCGTGGTAAATGTTGGTGTGAACTTGGTTGGTGTAGCTGTGAGAAATGAAAGTGCGGGAATTAATGTAGCAAAATTCGAAAAGATATTGGTCAATTTGGTCGCGTAATTCGCTAGGAATTTGGTGGGTAATTTCGTGTTGGTTGAAATATCTGCCGTGGTAGAAATCCATTAGGTCAATAGTGCCAAAGCCTTTAGTGGTAACCCAATCGGCTACTTTAATTACGTTATCTTTTTCTAATTTTACGATTGTTTCGGGGAAGGAGCATTCTTTAGAAAAGCCGATGACGAAAGTGTTAGGAATATTTTGCATTTTTACTGTGGTGTTAAATATTAAGCTTGTTTTGCAGTTAAATTTTAAAATTCATCCAAAAACAATCCATAAAAATAGTAGAAAATTTTCTCTTCACAAGCGGCTTTTCCTTCGGTTTAGATTTTTCCATTACCGTTAGAAACTCTCCGGGACAGACTGAGCTAGATAAAAATAGTTCCGTTGAAAATTCCAGCTTTGATTTAATAATTTATTTAGACGGAGAACTAGTTTACCAAAAAGCTGATTACGCCTCAATTCCCTATCACGGATTTTACCAATTAAAATCTTCCGAGATCGATTTTAATTTTGACCGCAGCAAAGAATATCTGCTAATAGTGCGCGGTAATAAAGAGCGCGATAATGACAAAACCATCTCTCGCGAATATATTATTAACTACCAAAATCAAAAATTTCCCGCGCGCAAAGCGATGTTGATTTTTGATGCCTTTCCTCATTTTGAAAATAAAAAATCATATTCACCAATTACCTTGCTGGCGCATAAATGCTGGGTTAGTAGTGAGGTTGATTGTGTGGTCTATTTTTGTAATATAAATAGTTCGGTGACTGAAAAAACTGCCAGCAGTAAGCCTTTGGTATTGTCGATTTTATCTGAGTCAGGCGAGTTGGTGGCAAAGCATGAAGCTGAAATTTTTCTTAATTCAGTTTACAAATTTGAGGTGCGAAAATATCTGCCGCAGTCGGTTGTGCTGGATAAAAATCTGAAGTTTTTTAATGTAATTGCTGCTGCTCACGACTCGCAATTTTCTATTTTTACAGTGCTTAAAAACAATGTCAGCGGTGCGTTGGCAATGGAACATTCTTTGCCACCATATTACTACATTAACCCTGAGAATATGGGTAATGTTAGAGGTCAATTCTTAAAAAATTTCTAAATATGAAACTTAAAAACCTGCTACCGACTTTATTCAAAAAAAGCCGATTGGAAAAATATTTTGGCATTAGAAAAAACAACACAATCTGCCAAGTTTTGATTAATGACGGTAAGATCAAAAGTGAATTTTCGATTACCAATTTTGTGTCTTTTTTTTCACCGCAAAGTTGTGCTGAAAGTGAGAAATTCAAAATCTCGGTAATTGCTGATGGTTTTAGTGTTTCTAAGGTTTTAACCCTACCAAAATTTGGTTCTAAATCAATTAAACCCGAAGAGGAATTTGACGTAAAAATTCCTGAGTTGGGAATGTTCTTAGTTGAATATTTGTCACCGATTAACTTCAAAAATAAAAACCAAGATCTAGGTGTTTTAAACTCGCATTTTTACGCAATTTATCACGCCCACGACAACAGCTCTCTAGCTCTAATCCATCCTCAACAATTCATCACCAAACAGCGTTACAACAAAACCAAGCCTTATTCTTGGATCTCGCAATATATTTTTAGCACTGAAAACGTTAGTGAAATGCACATCTACCAATCCAATGTTTTAGAGGCTTGGGATATGGAGAGCGGTTGCTCAATTATTAATGCTGAAACTGGCGTAGTGTTGGAAAGTTTTGAATATGAAATTAAAGCCAAGTCGGTAAAAAAATCAGTTTTCAACATCAAAAAAATCCGTGAGCAAAATTCACAAATCAAACTCGGCATTAAAGCTTTGTGCGGCGACAATGCCAAACCTTTGGCCTTTCTTTATTCTGACGACGGATCTTTTACGGCAACTCATTGTTAGTGAGTTGATAGAGCATTCTTACTCCCACAACCCGCTGTTCGAGAGGAGTCGAGACCTACCCAAAGTTCAACCGCCGCTTTTAAAACATCGAGCATTAACTTCTGGTAGGTCTCGACTCCGCTCGACCAGCTGGTTGTGGGAGTAAACAAAATAATCGAACCGAATTAGTGAACTTTTGCAATTTTTAAACTATCCGCTCAATAACCTCAAACACCCGCTTCGCCCCATCCCCATCGGCAAACTTTGCAACATCATCGCAATATTTTTGGTAATTTGCCGAAACATCTTTCCAATATTCCTCAAAACTTTTCTTGCTTCCAAGTTCGTTAAAAATTTGCTCCTGATTATCCGCAATTTTAATGATGTAAGTCGGAAGACCTAAGCAGCAACGTTCCCAAGCACTAGAGCCACCGGCGGCTAAGGCTAAATCATTTTCAAAAATTAGTTGGGACATGTCGGCGGCGCGGTGGACGGTGATTTTATTTTTTGATTTTTTGGCGAAGTTTTTAACTGAGTCGAAATGGGTGGCGCTAAATCCTAACACCACGTCAACTTCGCCTTGGAAGCTTGATGTTTCTAGGTTTTCAAGGGCTTTTAAACTGTGATTATTAATGTCACTGCCGCCGAAATTAATTAGAATTTTGCTGACTTTTTTGGTTTGAGATCGCTTCTGTAAAGCGGAGGGGCGTAGTTTGGCGAATTCGGGGCGGAGCAGGGCAAATTTAGTTCCGACTAAAATTTTACAATTTTCATTAACTAAATTTTGGTAGTCAGAAATTTGTGAACCAAGATTTTGATCGAGTAAAATATCGCAATTGTGAGGACGATCGGCAAGGTCGTCGATTACTAAAATGGTCTCGACGTATTTTCTAAAATGATTTTCGTAACTGCTGTCGAGATTGTAATTATCAACTACCAGAAGCTTTGCTGAAAAAGGATTTTCCCAAAATTCTTTGGGGTCAATTCGAGGAAATGGGGCTAATCTGCTTACCAAATCGTAGCTGGTTTGTGACGAGACAAAACTACAATCCCAACCGGAATTTTGTAGTGACTCAGCAAGCACTAAACAGCGCATTACGTGGCCGGTGCCGATTTGTAGGGAAGCTTCAGCGGCGAAAAGGGCTAGCGGTTTCATGTTTTTGATTTGTTGTTTAGTTTTTATTTTTTAGAGAGCCTTTACTCCCTACATCCCGCTGGTCGAGCGGAGTCGAGACCTACCCGAAGTTCAACCACCGCGTTTAAAACATCGAGCATTAACTTCTGGTAGGTCTCGAC
>CANGQE010000153.1 GCA_947455845.1 Rickettsiales bacterium | reverse complement strand
TTGCCAGAAAATGAGGGACGACCACTCGATTTCTGGTAAAAAAAGATAGTTAAAAAGTCTTATGAAGGCAAGCGGGATGTGGGGTGAGGAGGTATTTCAGGATGGACTTCTTAGAAAATATTGACTAATTAAACGCGCGGAAAAGCCCTCTTTGAAAAAGAGGGTGGATGATCGCGTAGCGATCAGACGGGTGATTTTCCAGCTACTTGCTCATTTTAAATCACCCTTCCGCCGCTGCCGCGTCTCCCCCCCTCTTTTTCAAAGAGGGTTTTTCCCTTTTAAATCTTGTCGTAAGAGATCTTTTCCTTCTTGGCACCGGGATGTGTCACCGCACCAAACCTTGCTGAGCCAACTGTTTGTGAATATTTCCACAAAGTTCCGGACTGGTAATCATTTTCTCGGGCTTTCCAAGCGGCTTTGCGGCTAGCAATTTCAGAATCACTTAAAGCCACGTCAATTGTGCCTTTTAACGCATCAATTGTGATTTGGTCGCCGTCTTTTAAAAGGGCAATCATTCCACCAACCGCAGCTTCAGGGCTGACGTGACCAACGCAAAAACCACGAGTTCCGCCAGAGAAGCGGCCGTCAGTAATTAAAGCAACTTTGCTACCCATGCCTTGTCCGTAAATTGCAGCGGTGGTGGCTAGCATTTCGCGCATTCCGGGACCGCCTCTTGGGCCTTCGTAGCGAATTACCAAAACATCACCTTCTTTGTATTTTTTATTCTCAACTGCAGAAAAACATTCTTCTTCAGAATCAAAACATAAAGCGCTGCCAGTAAAAACTTGGGCATCATTTTGCATTCCGGCAACTTTTACTACTGCGCCATCTTCAGCTAAATTGCCGCGTAAAGTCACAACACCACCAGTCGGCGACAATGGTTTTTCTGGTCGGTAAACTACGTCTTGATTTTCATTGAATTTGATGTCGGCTAAATTTTCCGCCATTGTTTTGCCGGTGACAGTCATGCAGTCGCCGTGAATGTAACCCGCATCAAGCAACACTTTTAAAATCATTTGTACGCCACCAACTTCGAATAAATCTTTAGCGACATATTTTCCACCGGGTTTCATGTCGGCGATGTAGGGAGTTTTTTTGAAAATTTTGCCGATTTCAAAAATGTCAAAATCAATTCCGCATTCGCTGGCAATTGCTGGTAAGTGTAGAACAGCGTTGGTTGAACCACCCGTCGCAGCTACAATTACGGCAGCATTTTCCAAAGCTTTTTTAGTAACAATGTCGCGCGGTTTAATGTTGTTAGCGATTAAATTCATTACTGCTTTACCAGATTGGTAAGCATATTCGTCGCGCGATTCGTAAGGGGCAGGAGTTCCTGATGATCCCGGTAGTGCCAGACCAATTGCCTCACTTACACAAGCCATTGTATTAGCGGTAAATTGTCCGCCACAAGCACCAGCTGAAGGGCAGGCTGCTTTAGTTAAAAACTGCAAATCTTCTTCTGACATTTTTCCGGCATCTCTTTGACCTACCGCTTCAAACACATCCACAATCGTCACATCTTTTCCTTTGAATCTACCCGGAAGAATTGATCCGCCATACATAAAGACCGAAGGCACATTTAAACGCACCATTGCCATCATCATTCCCGGTAAAGATTTATCGCAACCGGCAATTCCAACAAGCGCATCGTAGCAATGTCCGCGCACTGTAACTTCAATTGAATCGGCAATTACTTCGCGTGAAACTAGCGAAGATTTCATGCCTTGGTGACCATTGGCAATGCCGTCGGTAACTGTAATTGTAGTAAATTCACGCGGCGTTCCACCGGCATCTTTTACACCTTTCTTTGCCGGTTGGGCTTGGCGTTGTAGCGCAATGTTGCAAGGCGCTGCTTCATTCCAAGCACTGACTACACCAACAAAAGGCGAAGCTAAATCTGTATCAGTTAATCCTTGCGGATATAAATCGGTTTTGATGTTGTACAACATCGTCTTGCGCCCTTCGCAGCCGTGAGAGTGGGTTACGTAACGTGAAGGTAATTTTGATTTGTCGAATTTTGGCATGAGATTTAGAAATATAATTAAGACTGGTTACAAATCCTTCATAAAATGAAAGCCGCGAATGTAGAAACCCTCGCGGTAGTAAAGGGAATGCGATTTTTTATTTTCGGTGTAAGAGTCTAAAACAACTTTGTGGCAGTCTAATTCGCGACCGATTTTTTCAATGTAATCTAAGAGCTTTTTACCCACTCCGATGCTGCGGTGTTTTTGATCTACTACTAGGTTAGAAGCTTGAATGTAACGACCGCAATAAAGCATTAGCAAAACCCAATAGCCGGAAGCGCCGATAATTTTACCGTCTAGAAAAGCTCCGATCATTTTGAAATTATTTACTTGAATCATCTCGTCAATGTAGGCGACGTAGGTAGTGACATCCATCTTTTCGTACATCTGGCGCACCAAAGGGTAGGCCGACATCATTTCTTCTCTGTTATTCAACTCGCGAATTTCGATTTTGTTGGAGGTGGTCATTTTTAGATATTGATTTGGTGTGTGAGATAGATCCTGAAACAAGTTCAGGATGACAGTAACTCTAAATCTCCCCTAACTGTCATCCTGAACTTGTTTCAGGATCTATCGTAAACTAAATATTTCTTAACTGATCCGCTAATGCCGAAGCCCAATAAGTAACTGTTCCGGCGCCTGTACAAAGCACAACGTCACCCGAACCAACTTGTGTTTTTACAATTCCTGCCAAATCTTTTTCACTAACCAATTTAATCACATTTTTGTGACCGGTTTTTTTAATTCCGGCAACTAAAGTGTCTTGCGAGATACCCTCGATCGGAGCTTGTCCAGCTGAGTAAATATCAGCAACAATCACGCAGTCAGCTTCAGAAAAAGCGCCACAAAATTCATTAAATACATCGCGAACTCGAGTTGGTTTGTGCGGTTGGAAAACGCAGATTATTTTATTGTTTTTAGCAACCGAACGCGCCGCTTTAAGAGTAGCTGCAATTTCAGTTGGATGGTGGCCGTAATCGTCAATTATTACTGCACCTTCAAACTCACCAACCTTGGTGAAACGGCGTTTAACACCGTTAAAAGTTTTGAGAGCTAATTTAATTTTTTCGTCACTTAAACCTAGAAAATCACCAATCGCAATTGCCACTAAAGCATTGCTGACATTGTGCTCACCGTAAACTTCCATTTGAATATTTTCAATTTTGCGACCTTTCTTGAAAACAACGTCAAAGCTTAATCCATGAGCATCCATTGCAATATTTTTAGCAACTAAATCGGCATCTTTTTTAATTGAGTAAGTAACCAAATTTTGTTTTTGGCCTTTCAATTTTTCGTAAATTTTTTCTACTTCAGGACTGTCAACACAAAGCACACAAATACCCTCAGCTGGTATCTGTTTAATGTATCTTTCAAAATAAGCTTTTTGAGTTTCGAAATTGCCGGCGTAGCCACTAAATTCAAGATGCTCAGGTTCAATATTAGTTACGGCGCCAATGAAGCTTGGTAGGTCAACGAAGCTGGCATCTGATTCGTCAGATTCAGCCACTAAATATTCACCTTTACCGATTTTAGAATTGCTGCCAAAATAATTAATGACACCGCCGTTAATTACAGTTGGATCAAGACCACCAATTTCCAACATTAGAGAAGTCATTCCTGTAGTGCTGGTTTTGCCGTGAGTACCAGCAAGAGTAATACCTTTGTATTCTTTCATTATTAGGCCAAGCAAGTTGGCGCGGGTGATTACGGGAATATTTTTTTCTTGGGCTACCAAGATTTCCGGATTTTCACCTTTAATGATTGAAGTTTGCACAATCAAAGAAACGTCGTCAGAAATATTTTCCTTCTTG
>CANGQE010000152.1 GCA_947455845.1 Rickettsiales bacterium | reverse complement strand
TTCGGTAAAAAGAGTTAAAGCATGCCCCAAATCTTCCGCGCTTCTTCCGCCTTGGATAATCCACTCTTTAGCAAGGCGGAATTTGTCATATTCGTAGGTAAAAAGATTTAAAGCCGACTCTAAGTCTTCCGCGCCTCTTCCGTCTTGGATAATCCATTTGCTAGCAAGTCGGAATTTGTCATTTTCTGCGGTAAAAAGATTTAAAGCCGACTCTAAGTCTTCCGCGCCTCTTCCGTCTTGGATAATCCATTCGCTAGCAAGGCGGAATTTGTGATTTTCTGCGGTAAAAAGAGTTAAAGCAGACCCCAAATCTTCCGCACTTCTTCCGCCTTGGATAATCCACTCTTTAGCAAGGAGGAATTTGTCATGTTTGTCGGTAAAAATATTTAAAGCCGACTCTAAGTCTTCCACACTTCTTCCGTCTTGGATGAGCCACTCTCTAGCAAGTTCATACTTATTCCAATCGCTTTTCAAATAACCTATTTCGCGCAAAATATCGTCTCTGTAGAGATTGTTTTTTCTAACAAAATTACCAATTACCACCTCCCTATCTTCGCGCGACTTTCCTACCAATTTTAAACCCAATTGTGAACTCACGAAGTTGTTAAACCCTGCCTTCATCTATAAGCCTCAATTTTAATTTTTCTTAAAAAGCGCCTCAAATGGCGCGGGTGACCAATAAATGGAGTCTCTAAAAATCTCAACCCGCTCAAGTAAATCTGATTTTAGAGCTTATTTTGATTTGGAATTTTTGAATAAAAAGCTCAGTTGAAAAGAGAAGTATTTTTACCGATTAATTTGGTAATAATTTTTTTTGATGTTCTTTTGGATTCTTGCGATTTTTTAGATGCGACTCGCGCCTTAACCCAAATCCGTCATTAGAAAGTCTCATAAAATAATAGAAGAGCGAAGTGATCCTTCCTCGCGGCGGAAGATGAAGTCCTGAAGTGTTTTATGGATTTCTAACGACGAATTTGGGTTAAAATCGTACGAAAATAAAATTTTTCTAACTCGCGCTGCGGCTTTGCCAGCACAAGTTTTTCGTCATGTTGTGTGAAGCTGCAGCCGTAGAAATTTCTTGGTTTAATTTGGTCGTTTTTTAGCAAATATTCGTAAAAAATTTTCAGCTCTTTTAGGCGCGGTTTGTAGTTTTGTTGGCTTACTTCCATTGCCAGCAAAGCCAAAATTTTTAGGGCGAATTTTTCGTCAAGTTTTTGCAATTTTTTCCCGACTTCGGCCACCTAGTGCGACAAAATCTTATCTAAAAATTCCTGAACATCTTTTTTGATTTCGGATCTGATTGTTATTTTTTGGTTGTTTAATTCGTCGTAGAGATGGGCGTCGGTTATTTCTTTTAGTTCGTTGATTACAAATTTGATGGATTTTTTGGTTTTGATCTCGATGTATTTGGCGAGTGCTAGAGCCATGAAGCAGATCAGAATGTGGGTCTCGATGGCTTGTTGTTTATTGTGGAATATTGGTCGTGCTTTGAGATCGGATTTTGAGATTCTAAAAGCTTGCTCAACACGCCAAAGATCCTTGTAGTGACTGATAATTTCCTGATCTGTGAGCTTGTCGCAGTTGCTGTAATAGCCTTTAATTCCAAGTAGCAGATTGGCTTTGTGAATCAGCTCTTGATTCAATTCATAACCCAATTTTTTCCCTCTTAAAAACTTGGTGCGTTTGATAATTTCAGCTTTGCTGGGAGTTTTTAAAATGAGCTTCGCTTTCTCAAGTTGCTTTTCCATCTCAGCTTTTTCTTTTTTGTAGCGCTTGCTGCTGAAGTGTAAAATCAGATCGCCTTTGCTTTCAGTTTTGATGCGAATGGTTGCTTCATCTTGCTCATTGAGATTTTTTGCGATTTCCTCAATGGTTTGAATTTTTAGATTAGCCGTTCTTGCGGCAACTATGTAATTCAGTTTTTGTGTCTTAAGGAACTTGATATTGTCGTCAGAAATCATTGCTGAGTCAGCAACTACAGTCATTTGTTTAATTTTATGCTTCTTCTTCAGAGTAAGAATAGAAGGCGTCAAACTATGTCCCTCAAATTTGTTGCCAGGAAAGAGTTGGTAAGAAATCGGAAAGCCGAGATCATTAACCAGAAGTCCAATCATCACCTGAGGATTGGCACTTTTATTATCTTTGCTGAAGCCAATTCTGCGCAGCTCATCAGTCTCGAAGCTTTCAAAGTAGAGAGTGGTAAGATCGTAAAAGACGAGAGAGAAATTGAATCCAAAATGCTTTTTGGCAATGGCAATTACTTTGGACTCAATTTCATCTTTGAGCGCGATAAAAGTCGGTAAAGCTCGAGATAAAGTGCTATAACTGTGATTCGCATTAAAATATCGCTTGAGGAATTTAAGAGATTCCAGCTTTGAGGAAGGAGAAACAATGCGCGTCATCACCAAATCAATAAGAAGTTTAACCTGACGATTCGGTAAGAGGTGGAATTTGAATAAATTGCTCAAATTATCCAACGCCTCATACAACAGCTGATAGCTAAAACCAAGATTGCGGCATTTTGCCAAGGAAATCAGAGAAGTTTTTGCCGCATCATTTTTATCGCAAGATGCCAAAGGAAACAAAGAGAGTTGTTGAGAGTTTTGTTCAATCCAACGATAGGCACTCTCTTTCAAACGCAGAATATCATCCGAGTTTTTGCTGCTACCAATGTGAGAATCCACCACCGTCTTGCGATTAACATATCGCACCACCTGAACAGCAGTAGCCCCTGAAGAAGTTTTAACAGTTCTGATGCGATGCATAAAAATCTCTCAAAGAATTATTATCCTCGATAATTTTTACCCATTTTACACAAAATTCACCCCTTAGTGTGACAAAACACTAAAAATCACCAGCTAGACCATTGATTTTACTGCGTCGAGGAAGAGAAGATTTGGGGTTGGCCTAAGTCGGGACAAACTTTGGCACGCAATTCACGAAGGCAGTGTTTTCGGCCTTTGGGGCGAGGCGATTATTTTTGTCACAGGATTTTTACCCCTTCTTTTTGCTGTGACTGGAATTTTGTTGTGGCTGACTAAAAAAAGAGAACGCGCGGCGCGAATTTTTTAAGCGTTATTTGGGTTAAATTTAGTTAGTAGTATCGCCTTGGCCTTACTTAGCCTTGTCAACAGAAGGGCCAGAAACCCTGTTTGCGCCATCAAGAGTTTGTGGCGATGTATTTGGATTTGGCGATTGCTCTTGGCGCATTGATATTGTTTGTAAAACACTCTCCATTTCACTTTTGAAGTCGGCCAGGCATTTGCTTTCGAGAATATTTTTATTTCGATCAACTTTTTGCAAAATCAAATAAGCGGCCAAATCAGCGGCGATTTCGTCAATGTTAGTTCTTTTTAACGCGTTTTTTATTGAATTCTCTTCTTCAAAAAGTTTCACAGCTTTTTCTTCGCCATCTTCTTCAAGTAGTTCGCACAATACTAGAGAGGTTGATCTAATTTGAGGTTTTCTTTGATCTGAATCATAAAATTCTTTAGCCAGTGCTTTCGCCAGTCCATTTGGCGAAATATAGTTTTGTGCTATAAAGTGATCTGTAAAAATATTAATTCCCGTTGGTGAGCCGGTAAGATGATCTCCTCCCGAGTTTAAAATTGGATTGGCGATTTTTTCTTGAAAAAGGCCAAATAAAGCCTGATTGGCATGTGAATCTTCTAGTAGCGATGCGTAAAGAGCATTTCTAAATTGAGTAGCAATATTGGCTACGCAGCCCTGTGTTAATTCTGCGGCGATTCTAGCGAATTGATCTAAGCCCCCATCTTTTGCAAAAAGAATCGCCAGAAGATTTTTGTTTGCCGCAAAGAAAGTGGTAAGTTTTTGACTTTGCCCTTGCAGAATTTCTTCTTCATTGCCCAAGGCTTTAGTGAAAAAATTGATCACATTTTCAACGGAAGGGTCTTGATCGTTGAG
>CANGQE010000151.1 GCA_947455845.1 Rickettsiales bacterium | reverse complement strand
GACCGTATTGAAAAGGTCGAAAGCGACTTGCAAATGCTTAGATATTATGTGGCCGAGCAAAGAGCTTTGCTAGAAATGGAAAGAAATAATTTAGAAAAATCTTACCAGATTTTTGAATTAATTTCTAAAAATTCAGAAAGCTCTAAAACTTTGAAAGAAAGAGCTAAGGATTATTTGAAAATGATCGTGGCTAAAGGATTTGAGCCGAAAGTTGACGCTAAGGCTGAAGTGAAAGCTGAAGAGAAGGCTGAAGAAAAAGCAGAGGCTGTTGCTGAAGAAAAAGTTGAAGAAAAGAAATAATCTGTTTTTTAAGTTGGGAGTTAATCAGATTGAATCTACCGTAACATGGACCCCGCAGCGAGTGCGGGGTGACAAGTTTTTAGTATCTAATTTAAACTTGTCACCCCGTCTTTACGACGGGGTCCAGTTGTTCTGGGCAGTAAAACAGTCTATTCTCAAAGGCTTCATCGTCCTAACCCTAGCTCTTCTCCCAGCCTGCTCAAAAGACGAAGATTACGACACTAAAAATGCCGTCTCGGCTTTTGCCAGTATCGACCCCACCAGACTTGATCCGATTTTATCAAAAAGCGCAGTCGCCATTCCGCTGCAAAAACCAAATACCGCGTGGACTAATTCCGCCAGTGCTAAAAACCAACAAATCGAAAATTTCTCTAAAAATTTCTCTCTCAAAAAATCCCAAGAAATCTCACTAAAAAAATCGACACAATTTTGGCGATTCTACAGCGGCGACATCGTTGATCGCTTCGTTTTCTCACCAATCATCAAAGACAATAAAATCTTCACTCTCGACACTTCCGGCGAGCTAGTTGCTTACGATTTAAGCGCGGAAAAAAACCTCTGGAAGTCACAAATTTTTAAGAAAAAAATCCTCAAAAATTACCGCGCTCCCAAAATCGGCTATTTAGACGGTAAAATTTTTGCTGTCGCTGGAAGTAATAAAGTCGTGGCCGCCAGTGAAATTGACGGTAAAGTTTTGTGGTCTCGCGACATTTCTTCAATTCCTGTTTCCGCACCTATCCCTGACCAAAATATGGTTTACGTTGCTACCAACGACAATAAGCTTTACGCCTTCGATATTAAAGCGGGAGAGTTGCAATGGTTGCAATCGGGAATTCTGCGCAACACCGCAATTTTTGGCGCTGCCGATCCTGTAGTTTATCAAGATACTTTGATTGTTTCTTACTCATCCGGCGAAATTTACGCCTTAAATAAAAAGACGGGTGAAGCTCTGTGGTCGCAGAATCTCAATTTAAGCCGCGCCACTAATTCCGACTTTTATTTAAACGATGTTGATGCCACACCAATCGTAAAAGACGGAGTAGTTTACAGTATCGGCAATGGTGGCGTGATGATGGCGATTAATGTTAAAAACGGTAATTATCTGTGGAAAAAAGAACTGGCCGGAATCGTTGATTTCTGGCTCGCCGGTGACTTTTTATTTGTGATTAATAATGACAATAAATTGCTGGCAATCAGCAAAAAAACCGGTGGCATTAAGTGGATTTCACAATTGCCGAACTTTGTTAAAGAGAAGAAGCCCGAAACTAAAATTTCTTACAGCGGCGTGGTAATGGCTGGTGATAAATTATTAATTTCCAGCGGTCGCGGTGAGTTATTAATCGCTTCACCTCTAGACGGCAAAATCGAAAAAACTCTTTCTACTGGCAAGAAAATTTCCCACTCTCCTGTGGTTGTGGATGGTAAAATTTATTTCTACACCCTTGGTAAATATTGGGCCGACTTGCTCGAGATTGAGTAGCACTCCAAAAGCCCTCTTTGAAAGAGGGTGGCATCGCCGAATAGGCGATGACGGGTGATTTGCCCTAAACTCGGGTATTTTAAATCACCCTTCCGCCCACCTTCGCCAAGGCTACGGTGGGCTCCCTCCCTCTTTTTCAAAGAGGGCTTTTTACACCTAGTTCCTTTTAAGTAATCAACTCTAACAATGACAAAAATTTCCCTCACAGAAAAATACGACCCTAAAACTCGCGAAAAATTCTGGCAGAACCATTGGCGCGAGCAGAAGATTTTCTCGTGGAAAAATGACTTACCCAAAGCTCAAACTTTCGTAATCGACACGCCACCGCCAACAGTATCAGGCGTTCTCCACATGGGTCACGTTTTCTCTTACACCCAAGCTGACTTCGTCGCTCGCTTCCAAAGAATGTCCGGCAAAGACGTTTTCTACCCAATGGGATTTGACGATAACGGGCTTCCTACCGAGCGTTTAGTTGAAAAAATCATTGAAAAAAAAGCGGGAGTTTTTGAATCAGAAAATGGCCGTGGTTCTTTCGTAAACAAATGCCGCGAAGTTGTTGATGAAGCTGAAAAAGAATTCGAAATCCTCTTCAACTCAATTGCCTTGTCAGTTGACTGGGAACAAAAATACCAAACCATTTCCCCCGAATCGCAAAAAATTTCTCAAGCCTCTTTCGTTGATTTACACCGCAAAGGTTTAGTAGAAAAAAAATTCGAACCCGTCTTCTGGGACGTTTCTGACCGCACCGCACTAGCCCAAGCCGATTTGATCGACAAGGAAGTGGCGGGTGACATGAATTACGTTTTATTTGGTGTTGATGGAGAAAGTGATCTGATCGAGATCATGACAACTCGTCCAGAGCTTTTGCCGGCCTGTGTTGCCGTGATGATTAAAAAAGATGGAAAATGGTCTCATTTAAAAGGAAAAAAAGCCGTTACTCCAATCTTTAATGTAAAAGTTCCAATTATTGAAGTTGATGATGATTCTGTAATAGAAGAGAAGGGAACTGGAGCTGTCATGTGTTGTACTTTTGGAGATGAGGCAGACATCAAGTGGTGGAAAAAATATAATTTGCCGTTGCGTGTTATTATTGGTCAAGATGGAAAAATGTCAGAGTTATTTCTGGCACCAAACTCAACCAATCCGGTAAAAGAATTATTTTTTGGATTTAACGGATCTGTCAAAAGAGAAGAGTGTCTGGATCTAGACGGTTTGAAAATACATTACGCAAATTTAGCGGAAGGTAAGAAAATAAAAGAAGCCAAAGAAGCGATAACTACAGCTCTAGAGACGTCGTTGTTAAGTCCAACTATGGTGCCGCTCTTGTTTAAAAAAGAGCCAATCAAACGCGCCGTCAAATGTGCAGAGCGTTCAGGTGTTCCAATTGAAATCTTGGTCGTGCCGCAATGGTTCATTAAAATCCTCGACAAAAAAGAATTACTCAAAGCCAAAGCCAACGAATGCAATTGGTTCCCTGAATACATGAAAGTGCGTATCGATCAGTGGATTGATGGTTTGCAATGGGATTGGTGTATTTCGCGCCAGCGCTTTTTCGGTGTGGCGTTTCCAGTTTGGTATTCTAAGCGGGTAGGGGAAGAAGGTAAAATTTTGGTTGCAGAAATTGATCAACTTCCTTGCGATCCAGCGGTTGATTTGCCGCGTGGTTACTCGCGTGACGAGGTTACGGCCGAAACCGACATCATGGATACTTGGGCGACTTCTTCGATTTCGCCGCAGCTTTCTTCCAAAGGAATTTCGGATGAAATTTGTTTCGACAAAGCGCGTCACGAAAAACTTTTTCCGGCAGATTTACGGCCACAGGCTCACGAAATTATTCGTACTTGGGCATTCTACACTTTGACAAAATCAGTGTTACACCAAAATTCCATTCCGTGGAAAAACCTGATGATCTCAGGCTGGTGCTTGGCTGCGGATAAAACCAAAATGAGTAAATCAAAAGGTAATGTCGTAACGCCAACTTCTTTGATTGAAGAAAAAGGTTCGGATATTGTGCGCTACTGGGCTTCAACTTCGCATCTAGGTGCGGACACGGCTTACAGTGAAGAAGTATTTAAAATCGGCCAAAAATTAATCACTAAACTTTTCAACGCGGCAAAATTTTCTTCAATGAATTTTGAGTTGTTGCAAGAAAGCGCCACAGTTACTGAGGCCGCTGATTTGTGGATTCTAAGCCGCTTACAACAAACT
>CANGQE010000150.1 GCA_947455845.1 Rickettsiales bacterium | reverse complement strand
GCTTTAAAAAAATTAGTAGCACAAAAAGTTTTACTCGGTGAAGAAATCACCTTAGAAAACACCAAAGCAATTTTGGCTAATTACGTTCGCAGCTCTACTTCACAAGCTGTGACCACTGATAAAATTCAGAAAGTAGTTGCCAATTTTTACGGAATTAAAATCTCTGATTTAAATGCCGCTAACCGCAGCAGAAACATTGCCCGACCACGTCAAATCGCGATGTATTTGGCCAAAACTTTAACATCAGACAGCTTGCCCAAAATCGGCAAAGAATTCGGCGGCAAAAACCACGCCACTGTTTTGCACTCGGTAAAGTTGATTAAAGAATTAATGAATTCCGATCAGAAAATTTTGCAGGATGTGAAAAGTTTGGAAGAGAAGATTCGGTAAGGTTAGGAGAGTGCGAATAGATCCTGAAACAAGTTCAGGATGACGGAGAGGGTGTTGTGGTGTGAGTATCCACTAAACCTCCCCCCTCGTCATCCTGAACTTGTTTCAGGATCTATTCCGCAGTCGAAAAAGGGGCCAGGCCCCTTTTTCAAGGTTAGTTTTCATTCTCTATACACGTTTCACCCCGCACTTGGCACGCGGGGTCCACTGTGTTACGAGTTGAATTTTCTAAGTTTATATTAGACCTTGCTGCACGGTGGACCCCGCGTGCCAAGTGCGAGGTGACACGTGTGGGATGTGATAGTTTAGAATCTTAATCTTTTGTTAAAACAAAACTGCCAAACCCTTATCGAGCAGAAGCTGGTTTAGGTAAGTGCCGTCATTTAGAAAAATGTCGGCAAGGTAGCGGTTGTAGGTGTCGGTTGAGCTGGTTTTGACGATGAAAAACTCCTGATCTTTTAAAATCTTTTTTAAACCTTCCGTCGCTTTTTTGCCGCCGCGTACTTTGGCTTCGATGGCATTGATTCCGCGTAAGCGCAGAATATCTTCATGCATGATACCAAATCCAAGATCGAGGGTTACTCGCAAAGTATCACCATCAACAACGCGGTTTAGAAAACCGCGATAAGTGTAGATCTCAAGTGACTTGGCGTCTTTGTTGATTTTTATACCTTTGGGCAGTTGTTTGGTAACTTCGCGATAAATCTTAAAACCGCAATCGATGTAAGGTTGGGCGGAGCCAACCGGCTGAAAGAGTCTATAAGCAAGAAGTTCGCCACGGCGGGCAGTTAATTTTTGGTTAGCAGTTTTATTATTTGCAGCGGCTTTTGGATTTTTTATTTCTTTTCGTAGTTCCACCACAGTCATTTCTTTTTCTTGCACCAGAGCTTCCAAATATTTCCGTTCAGCTTTTTTCTTGACGCCACTAAGTAGCTGATAATGGCTCCAATTCAGCTTTTCATTATCTAGCGGCAAAATGGGATAGGATTGGTAAAAATCATACATCTTGTAAAGTGTGGTCTGATCAATGCCGACGTCCTTTTCCAAGCTGGCAAAAAGATGTTTTCCATAGCTACTTTTTTGTGACTCAGAATTCTTCTTTAAGTGCTGGGATATTGATTTTCCCATGCTCCAAGCCATCTCGACTTTTTTCCTAATCACCACACGCTCAATGCTGGCTTGGGTTTGTGACAGGTGGCTTTTTACTTCTTTGAGTAAAATCGTGTAATTTTTTAAGGTGATTTTTTCTGGCTTCATACCGCGTGTTTATTGGTTAAAATGAGATTTTCGCGACGTCACGAGAATCTTAAAAACTGTCCTAAACGCTGATGAAAGAAGGGCTCATACCACTTTTTTCATCTTCTCCATAATTTCTAACACTGTCTAATTAGTTGCCTATTTCTGCCGCCAAGAAATGCATGTCCTCTTCGTATTCTCTGCTGTCATATTCGTATTTAAAATTCTTCACTAACCTGACATCAATTTCAGGATCATTTTTGGTTATTTTCTCAAAGGCTCTGTTTAAAAGTTTCTTCGTTAACTGGTCACGTTTCTGAAAAGTAGAACAACCCGTCACCACCGAAATAACTCGCACGTCATCTTTTTTCGCCGCGCAGATTAGATTGAAACCCGAAGCGTTGGTAAAACCAGTCTTCATACCTTCTGCACCTTTGTAACTTGCCAGAACGTGGTTGTGAGTTTCAAATTTTGTGCCGCGATATTTAAATTCTTTCAGGGCAAAAAGATGATAATATTGCGGAAAATCCTGTTTCAGCGCCAAGGCCAGACGCGCTAAATCGTAAGCCGTAGTATATTGGCCTTCATCATGGAGACCGCTAGAATTGCGGAAGCTGCTATTCAGCATTCCCAGCTGTTGTGCTTTTACATTCATCTTGCGCACAAATTCCCATTCGCTTTCCGACACCCCTTCCGCCAATGTAACCGCTGCTTCATTAAAAGATTTTACAATCACCGCTTCGATTGCTTCCTTCACCGTAATTTTAGCTCCTGCCTTTAAATGCAAGGTGTTGGATTTATTTACCTTTGAAATTTCTTCACCGCGCTCAGAAATAGTCAAAGCTTGATCGAGTGACATTTCATGATTTTTTAACTTTTCAAAGGTCAAATAAAGCGTCATTAACTTCACCAAAGAAGCCGGATAAACAATCGCGTCTGACCTTTCTTCGAAGAGAATATCTTTGGTTTTTTCGTTGAGAACTATTGAGGAGTAAACCTTGCTACAACCGATTTCGGCGGCGTAAGTGATGGTGGAGGTTAGGAAGATGATTGTTGCTAGAAGTAGTTTCATATTTTTAAAAAGTTATCAGTTAACAATTATCAATTAACAGTTGGTGGTTTAAACAAATGTTAATTGTTAACTGATAATTGTTAATTTCATAATCTCCCCAGCTGCCTTCTTGCTAGGATTTTCAAGGCTACCCAGTCCCATCAATTTCAAGGCTAATTCACTTTCACTAACCTGATCTTGCGCCAAGTTACGATTCAAAATCAACCTTTCCACTACCGCCGCAATTTTTTCGGCCTGACAATTTTTTTGCAGCATCTCTGGAATTATTTCTCTGCCCGAAATCAAATTGATCAAATTGGCAAACTTAATCTTCACCATCATTTTCACCAGAAAATGAGTAATGCAATTGATCTTATAAGCCACGATCATCGGAATGCGATAGAGCGAGAATTCAACAGTGTTGGTGCCTGATTTAGCCAGAGCAAAATCAGTGGCAAAAAAGGCGGAAGTTTTTTGATCTTTTTCGATTAAAAAATATTCAACTTTTAAATCCTTGGCCATTGCTGTTACCAATTCACGAGTCTTGTCAATTAGCGGAATTACCACTTTTAAATTAGGATTTTTTTGCGTTAGTAAATTCACTGCGCCAATAAATTCCGGAAAAATTTTTGTCACTTCACCATTGCGACTACCGGGGGTTAGAGACAATAACAGAGCATCTTGCGGAATTTTATTTTTTTGGCGAAACTCTAAATTAGCCTGCTCTTTTTTAGAAAAGTCGGGCGCATTTTCAACAATCGGATGGCCGATAAAAACTGTCTTCAAACCATATTTTTCAAAGTAAGGCGGCTCGAAAGGCAGAATTGCCAAAAGCAAATCGTAAAGTTTAGAAATTTTCTCTGCCCTGCCCTCGCGATAAGCCCAGACTGATGGCGCGATTAAATGAACTTTTTTCACCTGCTTAAAATCACGCAGCTTTTTCATTACCCGAAAACAAAAATCGGGTGAGTCAATGGTGATTACAAAATCAGGTTTTTCTTGAATTACAGTTTCGGCAGTTTGTTTGATGCGACGCAGTAGTTTTGTTAGGTGAGGAATGATTTCTAGAAAGCCCATTACCGACAATTCTTCCATTGGAAAGATTGAGGTGAAGCCTTGCTCACACATTAATTTACCACCAACGCCAATGAATTCAGCTTGGGGATTTTGCAGTTTTAGTTCGGCAATTAGTTTGCTACCGAGCAAGTCGCCTGAAGCTTCACCGGCGATTAGGAAGAATTTTTTTGTCATGTTTGGAGTTGATCTTACCGCGGAGACTAGACCCCGTCGTGAAGACGGGGTGACACCGAGTGTGG
>CANGQE010000149.1 GCA_947455845.1 Rickettsiales bacterium | reverse complement strand
TGGTTGCTTTGTTGGTAGCACCACTGGTAACTTTTGCTGCATTCGCTTTCATACCGCTCTCAACTTTTTTCATTTGCCCATTGAAAGCTTGAGAAAGAGGATCGGATGATTTTGGATCAATTTTCTGACCGGTAGTAAATAATCCGGCGTTTAAATCTTTTAATTTTGCCGCTTCAGCTTTGGCTGCTTCCAATTTTTTTGCATCATTAGCTTTAGCTGCCGCTTCTATAGCAGCCTGAACTCTATTAGCTTCAGCATTAACTTTTTCACTGTGAGCCTTGGCAAGAGCAGATTGGAAATCAACGCGATTAGGATCTGTAGGACCGCCACCAATACCAAGTTTCTGACTTAAATAATCCATTCTTGCTGCTTTTTCAAAAAGCGATCTGTCATCTTTAGCTAAATTTGCTTTTTCTCTTTCCAGAAGCTTCTGCTTGTTAAACTCTGCTTTTGCAGCTTCACCTTTTCTTTCCATTTTGCCGATTTGGAAGACTTCTTTAGCCAAATCTTTAGTGGCCATTTTACGTAACTGGTTTTGATAAAATTGTCGTTTTTGATCTTCCTTAGCTTTATTACGATCCTCTTTAGCTTTTTTATCCGCAGCATTCATTGAGCTAGTAGAAGTGGTAGGAGCAGATTTTTTAGGATCTAGCGCACTTGTAGCAAGATAGCTCAGCAGCGCCTTTTTCTCAGCAGTTTCAGATCTAGCTGACAAGGTATTATCTTTGTTTATACCAGTCTTAATTCCGACATAACCTGCAACACCATCTGTAGCAGCTCCGAACAAACCCAAAACCTTATCTGCCGTATTACTTCTGTTAAGTGGGTTATAAAATAAAGGATCGGTCACCTTGTATAATCCGCCTCTTTCTTCATTTCTGAGATTACGGGCGAAACTTTCTTGGGCAATTTGAGGGTTACTGTAATTATCGCGCATTACGGCATGATAACCTCTGCCAAGTAGATTCGAAGCCATTGCCGGAGCCTTTAATAGAGCACCAACTCTTGAGCCATCAGTTTTAAAGGCAGCTTCGTTTTTCATTGATTGTTTGAACTCTTTGTCTTTCAAGCTTTGCAGATATCTATTTTGTAGCTCGGGATTTCCAGCAAAACGTTTTGCTGCTTCTACCGGTGTCAATTCAGATTCTTTTTTGAGCAAGCCTTTAATCTCTCTTTCGATGGCATTCATTTGCGACTTACTTTCTCCTTCTCTTTTAGCTACGAGATCTGCAACTCTTTCCGAACCAATAGAAAGATTTTTTTCTGCCCAATCTGTAGCTTTTTCTCGAAGCTCAGCTCGCATTGCCTTTGCATCAAGGATTTTATCAGAATCAGCATTTTTAAGCTTCTTGGCTTCATCTTTAATAAATTGTTTAAGCGGATCTTGTACGAGTTTTTTATCGAGGCGATCAGCAATTGTTTTACTGTCAATACCGGCCAAGGCTGCTCTGAAAGGTTTACTGTCAGACACTTTTGGATTTGATCCTTGATCCGGCCGCGACATCATATTTTGCATATTTTCGTTCACGGAATTTCTAACGAATTCATCAGCTTTTTTACCGGTTAGACCTTGAGATTTAGCCTCGGCCTGAGCTTTGCTAATTGCAGAATCGATAAAATTATTACGATACATTGAGCGCGGACTGCTAATTGGTATGGAGTCAGTTGCTCGAGATAAAGCTCCCGCGATACCGGTAGCTCTAGCAACTTCAGTACCCCCCCTGATGGCAGAAGTTCCGACAACTGCCGCAGCACCCAATCCGACAGATCCAGCTTGCATAGCAAGACCTAGTGCTCCCTTCATGGCCTCTCCAGCCATTTTAAAGCTGGAAGCACTTCCTTTTGAACTAGTGCCACCAATATTAATCGAGATTAAACTTGCAGATAGGTCACCAACTTTTTCAACAACGAGTAATGTAATAAATATTAGACCACCCAGCGATATTAAATCTACTATCCAAACCATCAAACTTCTGTCACTGATGTAAGAATTCAAAATATTTATTGTAAATAATCCAAAATCATAACCTTCACGACAAGCACGGTAATATAAAAGATCGGTGAAGCCCTCATCGATTAATATAAGGAAATTATAAAGAATGGCAAAGAGCATAACAACCTCCAGCGACCTTGCTCCCAGAAATCCCAACCAATTTTTAAACATCGAACTGGTATGGGTGAATAAACTAAAGCACATGAAAATCGGCCCCAGCGACAAGACAAAGACAATCTTCATGACATTTATCATGTAAATAGAAGCCACCACCAACATCACATAAAGGAAGAAAAAGATTAGGGCGTAGATACAAGGAATTAACAAAATTCCGTAATAGGTTCCAAAAAATAAACCAAAAATTTTCTTGGCCGTGTTATTGGCAAATAACTTTTTAATCAGAAGGTCAACATAAGAAAAGCGGGTCGCATTGCTGGCATCACTAGCCTGTTCCATTTGCGATATTATAATCATTGAAGATGGATCTTGGTTGGCATCGCTAAGACTCATCATCATTCCCACCACGTAGTCCATACTATCTTTGAAAAAGGCAACCACCACCGTGTTATACAAAGTCCAACTACTGCTACTGGTGAATAAAAGAATTAAACCGATTTTAAGTGTTCTTCCCATCAATTCTTTTTTATTCATCTCAACCAGCCCATACATGTAGGCGGCTCCGTAAACAGCAATGTAAATTGATAGGGCAACTTGAAGCGCAATAATAAATGCGGTATCCTGCACCACCGCCTTATACATAAATTCAATAATACCGCCTTCCCTCTGCCCATCGCTGCCTTCGGGCCCCAGAAGGATATCTTCAACCATCGACACTAAAAACTCGAGCAAACCGGAATCAGCAGTATCGCCAACACCCTTTAAGATTGAGACGTAATATTGACCGTAATTGTCAGAGTAGTAACTATCGTAAATTTTTAATTTAAGATATTCGTTGGTAGCGTGATATATGTCATTTGAAGTATCGGTATTGTTGTCAGTATTGCCATTCTCGTCATCCTTCATGAAGATTCTGTCATTGGCACTTCGAAAGACGTATTTGGTTACATCAACACCATTTTCATCGAGACATTGGTTATTAGAATTACGTCTGACGTTACAAATCGCCTCTTCCGAAAACATGTGATATAACCTAACCGGAACGTCAGTACCTCTAGTTCCAAATAAGCCGATATACATCCCCATGCCGCGATCAAATTTACAAGCCTCTTGTTTATTTCCATCTTTTGGAGTTAGGTCTTTGTTATAATAATTCAGAGGAAAATGATAAGTAGAGTAATCTGTTGAAGTTCCATATTGCGCATCTTTGGTACAAGTACAAGCAACGGGATCATTTTGGTTAGTACTACTGTTGCAATAGGTTGATGAGGAAGAAACAGGCTCTCCATCTAGGCCGGGCTCTACTGCCGGAGTTTGATCATCGTAGCAAATACAATTTGGAGACGCGGGAGATGGTTTTTTAGCACAAAAATTACATCTGGCTAAGTTAGTCATGGAAGCAGGATTATGCTCACCTCCATTCCAAGGAGTCCACGAACCGTAAAACTGAATTAAAAATTGATCACCATTGGATCTTAAACCCGTCTCATGCCACTGAGCATTTTGGCCACCATCAACCGGATCGTAATTTCCGGAAACTCCGTCATTGGTAGGGTTGGATTCAATAGTAAAGGAAATCGTATCAAACTCATCGGCTTCAACACATCCTTCTTCACAAGAAGCAAGAAACGAGGCTAAGAAAATCAGAAAGAAAATCTGTGTTATTTTCTTGACCAGATTCATCAAAAGGAAATTAAAATTGGGAATTCATCAAGTGAAAGCGGCTTTTTATCAAAACTAAATACTCATTTCTAGAGAGTGAGTGGTACCTGCGGCCGGACTTGAACCGGCAAGAGCGATAAAGCTCCACGGATTTTAAGTCCGTTATGTCTACCATTCCATCACGCAGGCAAGATAAAATTGAGGGGCGGAAACTAGGGTTGCTTAAGTAAG
>CANGQE010000148.1 GCA_947455845.1 Rickettsiales bacterium | reverse complement strand
TGGTTGGTGATTTTGATTTATCCGTGGCTGCTGATAAAAAAATTTGGTCTGGAAAAGTTTCAAGAATATTTGACGCGTCGCAATATTTTAATATTTTTCACGACTTACTCTTTGTTGCTTCTTACGGTAATTTTAGCTCTAAAATATGTGAGCGGTTGGGCTTACATCGCGCTTAATCTTTCGCTGCTATTTGTAGTTTTATTCTTCTTTGAGCGCAAAATTTACGCCAAATTTTTTCCGACTTTTTCACCATTTTTTATCTTTGTAGTAGTGACATCGGTTTCTTGTTTGCTTTATGCCTACGTGACTACAGCCGTTGGACTTATCAAGCATGACAATGAATATATTTACCCGAATAAAATCTCGGATTTTATGACTTATTATTCCAAGATTCATGCGCCGCAAAAAGAGGATGGAATTGTGGTAGTGTCGATTTGGATCGCTCACCAATTTCCGTTGGTAAATTATTTGGGCAAAGATGGTTACCACAAATTTCATATTGCCGCGATTCAGGCTAATAAAGCAGTGATGGGTAGTAAGTTGATGTTTCCAATCCAAGATCGCGACCAAGTTTTTACTTTTGCCTATCTTTTTGATGACCTCAAAAACCAAATGGAAAATCCACACGTCAAAGTACTTTTTGTGAATAATAGCCGCCAAATCATGGATAAAGACAATCGCTGCCTGATTGGAGCTTTGGAATATTATTTGGCTGATCCGAAATTTAAGAAATTATTTTTTGAAAATTTCCATTTTGAAAATCGCGTGATTCTAACCAAAAAAATTAAACCTTTGAAAAAAGTGCGATTCATTACCAAAGAGGAGGCCAGTATTTTTGATCAGGCTAAACCTACAACCGTCAAGATTGACCATGATTTCGAGGTTTACGTCAGAAATGAAAAAAATTAAAATTTTTTTAAAAAGTAAATTTTGCGCCGCACTTTCCGCCGGTGCTTTCTGTGCTTTGGCTTTTGCCCCTTTCCATTTTTTTATTGCGGCGCCAATTTCTTTGACGCTTTTTTATTGGCTGTTAGAAAAAACTGAGCAAAAAAAGCCAACTTTCTGGCTCGGATTTTGTTACGGTTTCGGCTATTTTCTGGCCGGAAATTACTGGATTGCGATTTCTCTTTTAGTGGATGCGGCGAAGTTCTTTTGGCTAATTCCCTTTGCCTTAACTTTAATCCCATCGGCTTTAGCGCTTTATGTGGCAGTATTTGCACTTAGTTACAAATTTTTAATTAAGAAATTTAAGTTCGCCCAAAATTACCAAAAGATTTTAGTCTTTGCTTTGTGTTGGTTGGTTTTTGAAGTTTTACGTTCCCTGCTTTTCACCGGTTTTCCGTGGAATTTATTAGGCTACATTTGGATGTTCGAAGTGCACTTTGCTCAGTTGGGTGGGGTGTTTGGGATTTATGGATTGAGCTTTTTTGCGGTTTTAATTTCCTTGTTGCCAGCTTTGTTTTTTAAGGGAGATGGTAGCCTGTCTTTAAGGCGGACCCCGCAACAAGTGCGGGGTGACAATGGAGGGAAGGCCGATAAAATTTTTGCATTAACCCTTGTCACTGCCTTCTTCGCCAATTTCATCTACGGCTATTTCTACATTAACGACTCAAAATTAACCACTCTAGAAACCAAACTCCGCCTAGTTCAAGGCAATATCAAACAAGAAATGAAATGGGATCCTGCCCAAAAATATCACAATTTTCTCAAGCATATTGAGCTTACCAACTCAAAAGATCTCAGCGACATCAAAGCCGTAATCTGGTCTGAAACAGCAGTTCCTTACGCCATTGACTCCAACCAAGAATTACTAGAAAAACTCCGTCAAGCAACTCCACCCCAAGGTCTTTTAATTACGGGAGCCTTACATTTGGGCTACTCACCTGACCGCTCCGAAATTGCTGATGCTTGGAACAGTGTTTTTACTTTTAATCAAAGCGGAGTCTTCGACATCTACGACAAACATCACCTAGTGCCATTTGGCGAATATATTCCTCTACAAAAATATTTACCCTTTGTTCAAAAAATTACTGATGGGGCAGTGGGATTTAGTCAAGGGGAGGGGCCTCGGACTATTGCTGCGCCTGACTTTTCTTTCAGCCCGTTACTTTGCTACGAAGTAATTTTTTCTGATGAAGCAATCGATCACAAATCACGTCCCGATCTTTTGGTAAATTTAACGAATGATGCGTGGTTCGGCGTCAGCAGCGGACCCTACCAACATTTTGACATGGCACGGATGCGGACCATCGAATATGGAATTCCTTTGGCGCGCGTTGCTAATACAGGAATCACGGCTTTTGTCGATCCTTTCGGTCGAGTGGTGGATAAGATCAATTTGAATCAATCTGGAATAATTGATGTTAATCTGATTAAAAATCTTGCCCCAACAGTCTATGAAAAATACAGATATTGGCCATTGATGCTGCTTGTCCTAGCAGTAGTGTTATTTCTAAACTTTTCACCAAAGAGTTACAATGTTACTAGACAAAATCACACCAGTTGATGTTCACATCGCTAAGAAACTTCGCGAATTCCGTATTGTTGCAGGCTTGAGTCAAGATAAGCTCGGAGAATTAACGGGAGTCACTTTTCAACAAATTCAAAAATACGAAAAAGCTAAAAATCGCGTCAGCGCTAGCCGCCTTTTTGAATTTGCTCAGCTTTTAGAAAAGCCAGTTAGTGCCTTTTTTGCTGATTTAAAAGCTGATCGCGACTACTACAATTATGATTTTCAGACTGATAAAGAGCAGAAAAAGAAATCACTGCAATTTGACAAAGAACTTCTGCCATTGGTTAGGGCTTTTAGTCGTATTGAGAATGCGCAATCTAAGAAAAATTTAGTAGCGCTGGCTGTTTCGATTTCCCGCCCGAAGGTTAAAAAGATTAAGCACGCTTATTCGTAAGTGAGTGATTTAAATGCGCGGAAAGCCCTCTTTGAAAAAGAGGGTGGATGATCGCGTAGCGATCAGACGGGTGATTTGCTTTTCACAAACTTAGACATTTTAAATCACCCTTCCGCCCCGCTTTCGCTAACGCTACAGCGTGTCTCCCTCCCTCTTTTTCAAAGAGGGCTTTCCCACGAATCATTCCGAGCTTACAACCTCACCGCCACTCCTTCCTTAGCCAAAAACTCCTTCGCTTCTCGAATCGAATATTCCTTAAAGTGAAAAATCGATGCTGCTAAAACTGCTGAGGCTCCAGCTTTAACTCCATCGCGCAAATGTTCTAAATTGCCAACGCCACCCGAGGCAATGACAGGAATTGAAATTTGTGAAGTGATTTTTTGTAGCAGTTCTAAATCGTAACCAGACTTAGTGCCATCACGATCCATTGAAGTTAAAAGAATTTCTCCGGCTCCAAGTTGGGCAGCCTTTTTAGCCCATTCAATCGCGTCAATCCCAGTCGAGTTTTTGCCACCGTGAGTGAAAATCTCATAACTTCCGGCAGCAGTTTTCTTGGCATCAACTGCAACTACTACGCATTGTGCCCCGAATTTATTGGCGGCTTCAGAAATTAAACTAGGGTTTTTAATGGCAGCGCTATTTACCGAAACTTTGTCGGCGCCACATTTTAGCAGGTTAGAAAAATCTTGAATTTCGCGAATGCCACCGCCAACTGTGAAAGGAATGAAACAAACTTGAGCAACTTTTTTTACTACATCTAAAATCACACCGCGATTTTCTTCGGTTGCTGCAATATCAAGGAAACATAATTCATCAGCGCCTTGTTCGTAGTAGAATTTTGCTTGAGCAACTGGGTCACCGGCGTCGATTAAATTTTCGAAATTAACACCTTTAACGACACGACCGTTTTTCACGTCGAGGCAAGGGATGATGCGGTTTTTTAGCATTTTTTGGGAAGTTAATTTTTTAGTTTGGGAATTGCTCGGTGATTAAAATGGTAATTATTACCGTGTCAACTGGACCTAAACAAGCCCTCTGGTCGAGCGGAGTCAAGACCTAACAGAAGTTAACGCTCAATGTCTTAAGCAAGGTAGCAGGAACCTTAGGTAGGTCTTGACTCCGCTCG
>CANGQE010000147.1 GCA_947455845.1 Rickettsiales bacterium | reverse complement strand
TCAGTCATTAGAATGGTCTCGACTCCGCTCGACCAGCGCGCGCAAATCGTCACGCAAAACCACAAGCAAAAAAAAGATCCTGAAACAAGTTTCAGGATCTAATTCTAATTCAATTCAAAGAACAAACTACGCAAACATTTTTGCGAAGTTTCTTCTTTTTCTAGTTTTCCAGAAACCGCGATGATAAGCATCAGACGCTAGAAGAGGAATTACTGAAGTAGCTTCAGCGAAAACCATTTGTTCGTAAGCGGTGTCAACTTTACCCCAAGAGCAAGCTTCTTTTAGAGTTGAAGATGAGCAGGCGCCATCGCGAGAATCAGCGACAGTGATTTGCACAGCATATTTATGCATATCAACTTCTTTACCCAAAATTTCAGCACAAACCACAGTATCTTGTACGAAATTTTTCGGAACGCCGCCACCAATCATTAGAAGACCTGTTGTTCCGGCTTTAATCTTGATATCTGTAAGTTCTTTGAAATCAGCGATTGAATCCATTGTCATGTGCTTTTTCGGGTTTTTTACTTGATGTAAAACAAGTCCGAAACCGGCAGAAGAATCCGTGAAAGCTGGGCAGAAAATCGGAACATTGTAATCGTAGCAAAGCTCGATCAAAGATTCTTTTTTCTTAGAATGTTTCTTCAAATATTTACCCATTTCCCAGATAAATTCACGAGAAGAGTAAGGTCTTGCTTCTAAGCTATTGGCAATTTCGAAGATAGTGTTATCGCAGCTTTGGAGCTCTTCTTCGTTGATGTAAGTGTCGTAAATTCTGTCGATGTAATTATCGCGCAAAAATTTATCATCGATGAATGGCGTTCCTTGGTAATGCTTAAATCCAAGAGCTTCAAAAAAATCCATATCCACGATTGAAGCGCCGGTAGAAACGATAGCGTCAACCATGCCGTATTTAATCATGTCAGCATAAACTTTCATGCAACCACCGGCAGAAGTAGATCCGGCAAGAGTTAGAATCACTGAGCAAGATTTATCTTTTAACATTTTGTTAAAAATATCTGTAGCTCTAGCCAAATCACGCGAAGTGAATGACATGTGATCCATTTGATCAATTATCGGACGCGCATCGAATGATGTGAAATCGATATGCTTAACTGGGCGCTTTAAAAGCTCTTTTTTAGTAACCATTTTTTTGAGATATTTTGGTTTTAGAAAGTTACTCCGCTGCCGTTGCAGACTCTTCTTGCTCTTGTAATTCTTGATACATTGAAACTAATGGCTCATCAGAAACTTCAATTTGCAAGTTTTTATTGAAACCGTTAAAATCAGTTCTGATGCTGCGACTGTAAGCACCAAGTTGCCCGATTTCGATGTAATCGCCTTCGGCAATATTATCAGGCAGATAAAATGGACCCTTCATTGAATCTAGTGAATCGCAAGTTGGACCAAAAAATCCAAAAGGGACACTAGTCGCAGAAAGTGGATCAGAAGTTTTTACTCTAGTTGCCTTTACCGGATAAATAAATCCGGGAAAGCCAGCATCGAATAAACCACCGTAAGTACCGTCATTTAGGTAAAGCATGTTTTTCTTTCTGGCTTCAACTCGAACTAAAAGCGAACCAGATTCAGCAACCAAAGCACGACCGGGTTCACACCAGATACGGCAATTTTGATCAAGCTTAAGCTGATTAATTGCATCAAAAATTTCGTCAAAATAGCTGTGTAAATTCGGCGGAGTCATACCGGGATAAGATGATGGAAATCCACCACCAATATCAATTACATCAAGCTTAACTTTGGCCTGTTCCAGAACTTCTTTAGTAATGGTAAGAGCGTTACGATATTCTGTTGGCTCCATACATTGAGAACCTACGTGAAAGCAGACTCCAAGCTTTTTAGCAGATGATCTAACTTTTCTTAGAAGAGACACTGATTCAGAAGGAAGAATGCCAAACTTTCCTGACAAATCAATTGCCGCGTGAGAATTTGGAATAGCCAGACGCACATGTAAACCAAGGTCTTTGGCGTTATTTGTAACTTCAAGAATCTTCTTTAGCTCGTCGAATGAATCTAGAGAAAAATCGCGAATTCCATGATTAAAATAAGCGTCAAAAATTGCTTCACGTGATTTGATTGGGTGCATGAAATACATACTCACCGCGTCACCGAAAAGCTCATTGATCAACTTTACTTCGGCCATTGAAGCAACATCGTAATGCTTGATGCCGGCGTCAAAAAGATGACGCAAAACAGCAACATCAGGATTGCTTTTTACTGAGTAAAGAACATCACTCGCCAATTTTGGAGTTTTGAAATTTTCCAAGAAAAATTTCGCAGCGCGCTTGATTGAATTTGGGCGGATGAAATAAACCGGAACTGATGGTTTTAATTCGATTGTTTGTTTTTCAACTGTACTGAGATTTTGCTGAACTAAGCTACTTGCATCGGCACTTCTAGAAACTTGCTTCTGTCCCTTGATGAATTTTTCCCCCTTGGAACTTGGGTTGGAACTTGGTTTTTTGAAATTTAAATAGTGAATTTTCGAGTTCACAGCCCCGTCATGTTCTTGCTCTGGTTTCATTTCTTTGTTGGAGTTAAAATTAAGTAAAAGAATAAAAACACTTAATTTTTGTTTAAAATTTAATATGGGTTGAAGCCTTGATTTTACTGGCCTCGCGCATTATTTTCTAAACGCAATTTTTTTAAGAGGGCGCAAAGTAGAAATGTATTTTTATTTGTAAATAAGAAATCACAAAAAAACTTTTGGCTAGATTTTAGCCTTGTATTTGCAGGGCTTATTTTATGGCTGGGGATATAAGAAATTCTAGAAATCTTTTAGCAAAGAAGAGGTCTTGGTGAAGAAATCAATGGGTTTCTTTGGAATTGAAGAAGTTATCAGTTAACAATTCGCAATTAACAGTTGGTAGCTTTGACAATGAATGTTAATTGTTAACTGATAATTGTTAATTGCTTAAAAACTTCAACAACGATTGTCTAACCGCCACACCAGCCTCCACCTGCTCCAAGATCAAACTAACCTTTTCATCATCAGCAAGAGCCGAAGAAATCTCCACATCGCGATTAATCGGACCAGGGTGCAAAACCAAAACATCCGGCTTAGCAACTTTTAATTTCTCGTGAGTCAGTCCAAAAAGTTTAAAATATTCCGACAAGGATGGAATGTAACAACCCAACATTCTTTCCTGCTGAATGCGCAACATCATGACCACATCAACATCAGCGATTCCTGCCGACAACTCTTCAAAAACTTCCACGCCCCAATTTTCTTTAAGCCAATTTTTATAATCACGAGTAACTAAAGTCGGCGGCGTAATCACACGAATTTCACAACCAAACTTTTTCAGCAACTTAATGTTGGAGCGCGCGACTCTTGAATGGAGTACATCACCACAAATAGCAATTTTCAAATTTTGTAAATTTTTTTTATGCTGCTTAATAACAAAACTATCTAGCAAAGCTTGACTTGGATGCTCGTTAGTACCGTCTCCGGCGTTAATTAATGAAGCGGAAATATATTTTTTTAACAGCTCGGTAATGCCGCTGCCATTGTGACGAATAGCCACAAAATCTGGCCTCAGGGCATTAATTGTTTTAGCAGTATCAATAATTGATTCACCTTTTTTGAGCGAAGAAAGCGAGATGTCAATATTCACAACTTCAGCACCCAAGCGCTTGGCAGCGATTTCAAATGAAGTACGAGTACGAGTAGAATTTTCAAAGAAAAAATTTACTAAAATTTTTCCTTTTAAAATTTCGGAATAATCATCAAGCGCTGGATGGAAATATTTCTGCGCCAAATCATGAATTTCATTAACATCTTGAAGCGAGAGCTGATCTATGCTGAGGAGGTCTTTCATTTTTAAGATTGCCTAATGAGATGTTTAAAAATTTCTTCTAAGTCGGGTTGCTTGGTCGATACGTCTTTGATACGAATTTTATTATCTGAAATGATGCCAAGAATTTTTTCCACTTCAATTTTGTCGGGATCGTAGGTGATGGAAATTTTATCTTTGGCTAAAAGTTTGATTTTTAAATTTGGAAATAAGGAAGCGACATCAAGTTGAACATCACTAGCACAAGAAATAATCAACTCTTTGCTTGAAAGTAGCTTCATTAAATTTTCTTTGCGAT